>JAPHUI010000194.1 GCA_026193755.1 Ignavibacteriaceae bacterium
AGATGAAAACGTTGATATTGCTATAATGCCGATTGGTGCCTATAAACCATGGAGAAAATATCACTGCACTCCCGAGGAAGCTCTCGTAATGGCCACTTATCATTTGGGTGCTAAATATTTTATACCTATCCATACAAAAACTTTCGATAGCGGTGAAATGATTTATGAACCTCTTAACTGGCTTTATAAGTCGATAAAGTATTATGATATTAAACTCGGTTTAAGAGATATTGGTGAGACATTCACACTAAAAGCATAAAGTCAGTTCATTCATTAAAGTTCCAAATTTTTACCAACCTACTTTTAATTAATCACAAAATCATTTTTATTGATTAAGTTGTTTTGCAACTTTAATCTATTTTATCAAACGAAGTGGTTGATATGACCAGACTTGAACAAGGATTTACTCAAATTTATACTGGCAATGGCAAAGGCAAAACAACTGCTGCTATTGGACAAGCTGTACGTGCAGCCGGTTTTGGTTTGAAAACTTACATAGCCCAGTTTATGAAAGAATTTCCATATAGTGAATTAAAAAGTCTTAAGCATTTAGAAGAATGGATAACTATTGAGCAATTTTGTGGAGACGAGTTTGTTTACAAAAAGGAGCTACCGGGCAAAGAAGAACTTGCAAAAGCTAAAAAAGGATTAGCTGTTGCGAAGGAGAAAATGCTTAGTGGAAAATATGATTTGATAATACTTGACGAAGCGTTAGTGGCCACTTACTTTAAATTGATTAAAACAGAAGAACTAATTGAGTTTATTAAACGAAAACCTGATAATGTTGAACTGATTTTAACCGGTCGCTATTGTCCGGAAGAATTAATTGAATTAGCTGATCTTGTAACAGAAATGAAAGAAGTAAAGCATTATTATCAGAAGGGGATTACTTCAAGAAAGGGAATTGAATCCTGAACTTGGCTTTGTATTATCATCTTAAAACCGTTTTGCACCTATATTTTAATTGCCTCGATAAATATGTTTTTACGCATCAATAATTTTGGATATCTGGATATATTTGTTCTGGCCCAGCTGGCTTTCGGACCCATCCATATCTTGAAAAATGTACTAGCTTTGCGTTTTGCACTCTAACAATTCCTTGAGGTTTTACTACCTGAACACCGTTTTTCTTAACCAATTCAACCGACCCATCGTCTGCAAGATAAACAAAATCAATTGTGCCTGTTGGATATTCTTCCAGGTCAAGACCTTCAAAATATTGGAAAAGTCTTAATGTATCGTCAAATACCATCTGAGGATAGAAATGGAATGCACAATATTCATCATCTAATACCATTGTAATGGTTTTATTACCTTGAAAAGCACCTGCAGGAATTCTCAAATCTACTCCCATTATAACCGAGTCACCATCTTCTGCTATATAATATTTCTCCAATATCATTCTTCCACCAACTGCGCCGTTAATAACTTTACTCATCGTAAAAACACTGTCCATCCATAATGGCGATTTTGTTGGAAGCGGTATCAATTCATATTCTGTTATTTTTGATAACGATGCCTGAGGAGCATCCCCAAAATAATTTACAGATAAGTCTGGGGAGTTATCACATCCAATTAAAAGTATCAGAGTGACCAGTAAAATTGCTGAAAAAGATTTCATTATTTCTCCTTGCTAATGTTACCTTTTATAAAAATTTTAAATACTTAGCTCAACAAGACCAGCTTTAATTCTTTCGTGATTTAACTTATTGAAAAAATTTGTAGCTGATTTTAAATATGGTTTGGCTTCTTCGATTCGATTACTTTTTTCAAGAAGTTCTCCAATCTGAACAGAGCTCTCTGCTTCGTTTAATTTGCTTTCAATATCCTTATTCAATCGTATGCTGTTTTCAAATAATTCTTCTGAAAGCTCAAAATTGCTCATACCGTTCTGAATCATTCCCTTAACTTTGTATATATCAGCAATAGATAGAGTATCATTTAACTTATATGCTATTTCCATTGCCTTATCTGTGTATGCGTCAGCCAAAGCCGGATTTTTTAGTTTTGTATAGATATACGCCTTACCGATATAAGCCACAGCGCAATTGGATAAATAATCGTTTTCAAGAGAAAGTGTTATACACTTATTAAACTCATCCAACGCTGCATCATAACTTTCCATCCTGGTATATAACATTCCGGTATTATGATAAACCCTTGCTAATCTTCTTACATCGTTAAGCTGGTTAAATTTTACCTCGGCGTTTTTATAATTCCAAACAGCTTTTTCATAATCTCCTTTAATTGTATTTATGATTCCGAGATTTGTTAAAATCATTGCCCGTGCCGATAAATTGTCTTCATCGCTTAAATGATTTAACGCTTTTTTCAAATGTTTTTGTGCTTGATCGAAATCACCCTTCTCACCGTATAACGTCCCCAGCATATTCTCACATTTTGCTATTCCCGATTCACTTTTAATTGATTTGAATATGCTCATTGCTTCAGATATATAGTAACTGCAATCATCCCAGTATGCCTGAGACCAGTATATTTTAGAGATCATTAAAACAGTTTCAGCCTGAATATTTGCGTGCTTTCCGTTTGTATTAATCTTGCTTAATAAATCCTCAGCAATTTCTAATGAATATGAAATCTCACCAGCAAAAAACATTAGTTGCGACAGATCCAGCAGTAAATTGAAATACTTATCTTCCGGTAATAACTTTGCACAATAGGTAATTACCTTATCAACCGGTATTCTATAATTAATTCCCTTTGGTAGTTCATACTCAATTTGCAATTTCTCGGATTCTGGTATCTCAGGTTTCTGGTCCGGTTTTAACGAAATATCTTCATCAAGTATTTTCATAAAATCTTTAGCTGAAGCTTTCGTAAGGTAATTAATAAGGAGCTGTTTTAAATCCTTCACTATGCTTTTGTTTTTTATATTCATTTTAACCTCTTTATAAGCAATTGTTTTATATAGCCGGACTAAATTCTAACAGCTCTTCAATTATATCAACCTTTGCATTAGCCTCTATGTTCCTAAAGTAATTTCGTGATCTCTTTAAATAAATATTTTTGGAATCTGCATCCTTCATTTTTTCGTACAACAGACCCAGTTCAAAAGATGTTTCAGCAACATTTAACTCATTATTAAGATTCTCATTAATTCTTAAGCTGTTGAGGAGATAAGTCTCAGAAGCTGCAAAATTTTCTAAATGTCTTTCAATTATTCCTTTTACTTTATATATATCGGCCAGGGTTAATTTATCGTCCGAATTATGGCTGATCTCTAAAGCTTTGTTGGCAAACTCGGAAGCATAATAAAAGTCATCTAACTTGATAAGTACCTGGGCTTTAGCAAGGTAAGTAAGACAAAGAATGGATAAGAAACGACCTGCTTTTGAAGTTTCAATTGCTGTGTTCAAAGCTGCCATAGCAGCATCGTAATTATCAGATTCATAATGAACTATGCCAAGATTTAAACTTACTTCAGAAGCACTTTTATTATTGCCAAGTTTATTGTAGATAGCTAATGCCCTGTTTAAATGGCTAATCGAAGCCTGGGGACTTTCCTGAATGCTGTACACAATTCCAAGGTTTGAATATAAATTAGCTGCCAGTTCTAAATCTTCATCACTTTTTATAAGGGATAAACTGGTCAGTAAATGTTTTTTAGCTTTTAATATGTCTCCAAGCTCTCCGAAGATTGTACCGAGAAGGTTTTCGCATTTTGCCAATCCACGGTAATCGGGTATCGATTTGAACAGCGCCTTTGCTTCGTAAATGGTTTCCATACTTTTAGTCCATTTAGCTTTCCTGCTTAAAACATCTGCTAATCCGAGCAATGACTCAGCCTTTGTATGATCATTATTAGTTAGCTTGTTTGCCTTTCTAAAAATCTCATTTGAAAGATCTATCTTACCTTCGGAAAGGCATATTCTGCCAAGATCAACAAGTAATTTGCAAAACTTTTCTTGAGGCAAACTTTTTTCTGAAAAAGTAATTATCCTGTCAATTCTGATGCGGTCTCTCGAAGGATTTTTATCGATTTGCAGTTGTTCCCTGTAAAACTCGTTTATTTTTTCAGAAACTAAATCTGCTTGCTTTTCCGGAAGATCCAGCCTTTCTTTCAGATGATCGTACGAATCGTCTGAAAGGTACTCTTTCAGATACTTGTTGAGTTTGTGCTCAAATTTGTTGTATGCTATCTTTTGCATCTTTTTTCCTCCAGTAGGAATTAGTTTACGAAGCCGTATCTTGAAAAGTGATTCAGTTTTGCATTCTTAACTTTCAACAGACCAGTGTTCAAATCCATATATACATAATCTTTCTGGACAGCATACATATTTCCGTTCGCATCTATGTAAACGAAATCTAATGTGTTAGGGTCTACACCAGTTAAATCTACTCCTGTTATTATAAGAGTGTAATCAACAGGAATGTTAAACTGCATTGAAGGTCCGAAAGTGATTGCAGCAGTTTCGGTGTCAAAGGTTTGTGAAATTGTCTTTGTACCAGTGAAAGAATTTGCATAAAAATGCAAAGTTGAATAAATGTTCACCGTACCATTTATTCCACCTTGGTAACTGAATGATTCGAAAAACCATCCACCGGATGCACCGTCAATATCTTTGTACTCAGTATAAATGTCCTCTACTCCTGGCCCAATTGGTGTTGGAAGTTGTATTAACTTCTTATTTAATATTTGTTCCGGAGGGGAGTTGACATCAGTCACCTGCTCACACCCGAGAATTAAAAGCAGAGCAACGAAGAGAAAGCATATTAATTGTTTCATTTTTTTTGTCCCTTATATATGTGATAAAGAAGATTGATAATTTTTTTTCAAATTATATTTAAACGACAGATTTGTGCAGTGAACATTAAGAATACTAAAATGGAGCAGAGTAATACCGGTTAGGATTACAAGAAGTGTCAATATTTCCATTGCGGACTCTCTAGATAGTTCTGCTAAATATTACTTAAATTGAAATAGTCTTAAGCTTTAGCTCCACTCCTATCTAACGAGTAAAGATTTGAAAGATGGATTTTCCCCAAATCTCGGTATCTGAAAGACCCCAATTAAATGCCATTAACCAATTTGCGATTTTATAGCTCTTATAAAAAGAAATAGCTATTGGTGGCGTATTATGAGAATGAAAACGTGTATTGAAATTAGAATGTGTTATCAATTGAAACATTTTTCAAAAACTTTAAAAAAATTAACTTTTTTATCTATTCTAATCTTCGGCACTTTGTTTGAAGATGAATTTTGACATTATAAGCAATTTGTATATGCGTTTATTTAAAGAATTTGCTATTTATTAATTCGTCGGAAAAAGTAGATAATCATTCAATTATGAACAACATTGTCGATATACTTGAAACTTTATCACCAGGTACCTTGGACAAAAAGTTATTTCAATTCATAGAATATTTCCCCACAGCTGCTTTTATACTTGATGAAAATCTTGTGATTAAGAACGCGAACAAACTTGCAGAATCAATAATTGGTTATAGCATAGAAAAGTTGGCTGGAAAAAGTATTATTGAATTTGTTTCAGAAGAGGAGACAAATCAATTTAAAAATATATTGCAAAAATCATTTGGAACACCTATCCCTAATACTGCTGAGATGATAATTAGAACACCTGATAGCAGCAATCTTAGCGTCTTATCGATGTTCAGGTGTTTTAAGGACCACGATACGCAAAATAAATTCTGTGTATTGGCTATAATTGATTTCACACCTCAGAAAATGAAAGAAAAAATAATCCGGGATAGTGAAGAAAGATTTAAGAACATGGCAAATACCGCTCCGGTTATGATTTGGATAGCGGATGTGGAAGGGCTCTTCAGTTTCGTTAATAAAGTGTGGCTTGATTATTCAGGTCGAGAATTGGGCAATCAGTTAGGAATTAACTGGTTAAATAATGTCCATCCAAACGATCTTGAAAAACTGGTAAATCATTATCAAAAAGCACTGAGGGACAAAAAACCTTTCTCGATTGACTTTAGATTTATGGATAAAAAAGGTAATTACGAGTGGATGTTAATAAAAGGTACACCACGCTATAGTCACGATAATGTTTATATTGGATTCATTGGTTCTTGTATCAGTATTCATGATCAGAAGGAATTTGAAGCTAAAATATCTAATCTAAATAAGGAGCTTGTTCAAACTATTGCAACAAAAGACAAGTTTTTTTCAATTATTTCACACGATTTACGTAGCCCTCTAAGTGGACTTATGGGTATTTTGGACATTTTAAACACAGAGTACGAATCATTAGATGAGAAAGAAAAAAAAGAATTTATCTCTCATGCTGCTGTTGCATCCAAAACAACTTTTTCACTTATGGAAAACCTTTTAGAATGGTCGAGAATACAAACAGGTACAATAAACTACCAGCCGGAACGGTTAAAAATTCGACGTCTGGTAGACAATATGGCATTGTTGTATGAACAAAATTTGAAAAACAAAGATATTGAATTTAGTAGTAGTATAAAACCAGACCTTTTTGCATTCGGAGACAAATCAATGACTGAGACCATTTTTAGAAATCTGATTTCAAATGCAATCAAGTTTACACATTCAGGTGGTACAATCTCTGTATCCTCTGAAATTGAAAATGACATGATAATCATCAAAGTTAAAGACTCAGGCGTTGGAATCGAGCAAGAAATTATTTCAAATCTTTTCCGTGTTGATGCTTGTTTTTCAACAAAGGGAACAAATGAGGAATCAGGTACCGGGCTTGGGTTAATAATTTGTAAAGAACTGGTAGAAAAACAGAAAGGGAAAATTTGGGTAGAAAGTAAAAAGAATGAAGGATCAACTTTTTACTTTTCAGTGCCCGTTGCAAAATAAAAAACAAATTTAGTTAGTCTACTCTCCACTCCCACGCATTTTTAACTAAGCCAAGCATTGAGAAATTTATTTTTGATATTCGTTTATTATAAACGATTATGTTATCAAACCAATAAAGAAATGTCACCGGTTCATCTTCATAAAATATGCTCTGCAGTTTTTTGTATAATTCTATTTTCTCTTGTTCCGATATCCCTTGCTGGAGTTGGTATAAAATTTCATCTTTTTCTTTGTTTTGATATGATGAAAAATTAAGGAATCCTAATTCTTTATTTGAATTCCAATATGGATTCAAATCTATCGGAATAGGTATTGTCCACCCGGCGATCCAGGCAGCATAATCCCTTTTCATTAACCTTTCAACAAAAGCGCCCATTTCCAGCATTTGAATATTTGCCTCAATGCCAACTGCTTTCAGATTATTTTTTACTATAGTGGCAACATAGTTTCTTCTCGGGTTGCCGGTATTTATATATAAATCGAAGCTGAATTCAACTTTTCCTTTTTCAAGAAGACCATCTCCGTTTTTATCTTCCCAACCATTCTCCTTTAAAATCTCTTTCGCCCTTTGTGGGTTATAATCATCTGTTTGTAAACCGGAGTCATAGAAGCTTTTGAACATCGGTGAAACTGGTCCCTTACACAATTCCCCAAAACCATCTAAATAGGTTTCGACGATCTCCTGCCTGTTGATAGCATAGGTTAAAGCTTTTCTAATATTACTTGAGGAAAATAATTTATTTGGTATGATCCTGTATTTTTGAAATTCCTGAGGATCGATATGGTTCCAACCTATATAATCGTAATCTCTACCTCTTAACGATATCACATTCAGTTTCTCAACTAATTTCAATTCATCTATGTCTTCACTTTTTATGTTGTCCACAATATCAATAGTACCGGTTTTAAGCTGAGTTATTCTCAACTTATAATCAGGTACAATTTTAAAAATTATTTCTTTAATGTTATCAGGATTGTAAAGAAATGAAGAACTATCGATACTTAATGAAATTAAAGCTTCCCGTTCCCATTTTATAAGCTTGAAGGGACCACTGGTGATTGGTTCAAAATTAGCTTGTGCTTGTGGCAAGTCTTCCTTTTTATATTTCGACCAGATGTGCTTAGGAATAATTTCCAGATTAATATCTAATAAACTTGGATCGCCATCTTTTCTAAAATAAACTTCAAGAATTGTTGGTGAGATAACTTTAAAGGTCTTTTTAATATCTATTTGTGAATCATCTAGAGCATAAAAATTTTTAAATTGTCCGAAAAATCTGCTCTCTACTTTTGGATCAGAGTAAACATCAAATGTATAAACAATATCATCAGCAGTAATAGGAACACTGTCCGACCAAAAAACATCCTTTCGTAAATAAAGTCTCAGCATGTCATGATCATCATTCCATTCCCATTTCTCAGCAAGCATCGGTTGAAATTCTATCATCCCCGTTGAATCATTCCATCTTTCAATTGCCGGTTTCATAAAAAGTAAATCGATAAGGTTTCCTTCCGCGTAACTAAAAGCGTACATCGGGTTTATGGTCTGCACATCCGATTCAATACCTATAATAATTCTTTCGTCTTTTTCATTTTTTTGGTCGGAACAACTAAACGTAAACACTAAAATCGATGTGAAGAAGATGACTGACTTTAGTAATGATGATAAATTTTCAGTGAGTTTTTTATTTACAGAATTGATCATATGTATTCTCAGGAAAAATTTGTTATTGAAAAAAACGTTACAACAATAATAAATATCTCAAAAATCGACCCATTTTTATTTGTATAAATTGATGAATAGTTGACTCAAACTAGTAAATAATACTCAGTTTCTTGTATTATTTAACTAGAATCGTTATTTAAACATAAATGCTGTGTGGGATTATTAAATATACTTGATTAATAAATTAAGTATGCTTAAACTTGAACAAATAGTAAACTTAATTATGAGAAATATATCAAAAGAAGATTACTTAAGTATAATCTACAAATCGTCAGACAGCAACGGTGTGATAAAAGCAAACCAGATTGCTGAAAAACTTAATATATCTGCCGCAGCAGTTACTGATATGCTTCGTAAACTTTCTAAGGAAGG
>JAPHUI010000215.1 GCA_026193755.1 Ignavibacteriaceae bacterium
CGATTAATTATTCATGGTGTTTTGCATTTGCTTAATTATGACGATAATAACAAAAAAAACAAAGCTAATATGAAACAAATGGAAAATAAGTTGATAAATAGATATAATTTTACTTTATTAGTAGGTAAGCAATAGAGGGTCTATGGTTTTCTGGATGTTCAGGCTATTAATTCACAAAACAAACTATGATTAATGCCTCGCAATTTTAATAATTATACGAACCATACTTTTAATCATACTAAAAATTTATTCTGTTTCTTTTTTCCTTCATTTTATTCAAAGCAGGATCTTATCATTCTTTTTAGAATAAGATAATTTATGAATATTCAACAATTATTGGATGGTTATATAATTTACATCCGCAACATCCGACGTTATTCCTCAAATACCGTAAAAGCGTATCAATCTGATCTGATAGATTTCGTAAAATATTGCGATGATAATAATAAATCGGATATTGAATTGATAAATGATCGTTTTGTAAAGTCTTATTTAATGAATTTAAGTGAAAAGAAGATAGAAAAGATATCTATCGTCAGAAAACTTTCTTCATTAAGAAGCTTGTTTAGATTTGCGTTCAAAGAAGATTTAATTAAACAAAATCCTACTTCTCAATTGAGAAACCCAAAAACCTCAAAGAAACTTCCGGAAATAACCTCCACAGAAAATATTCTAAAGACTTTTACTTTGGCGGATGAGGCAGATAATAATCCAAAATTAGTTAAAGTCATTTTTGAGCTTCTTTATGGCTGTTCACTTCGGGTATCCGAGTTATGCAAACTTAAAGCAGGTAATATTGATTTAGAAAAAAATGTAATTCGTGTATTTGGCAAAGGTTCAAAAACCAGGATTGTACCTGTAGGTGAAGAATCTAAAAAAAATCTTGTAGAATACTTACAAGCTTTTCCTATAAAAAATTACTCGGACCCTCTAATCAGAAATAAAGCAGGTAAAAAAGTTTACGAAAAATATATCTACCGTATAGTACACAAATATCTGAGCAAAGTAACAGATATTAAAAAGAAAAGCCCTCATATTTTAAGACATAGCTCTGCAACACATATGCTTGATAATGGAGCCGATCTCAGGGCTGTGAAAGAAATACTGGGTCATGAAAATTTAAAAACTACTCAGATTTATACTCACGTTAGTATTGAAAGATTGAAACAATCATATAAAAAATCTCATCCAAAATCTTAGGAGATAATCATGAACATTAAAATAACCGCCCGTAAGTTTAAGGCAAGGGAAACGTTGAAGGATCATATAAAAGAAGAAGTTAAATCATTGTTAAAAATAAATGACGATATAATAAGCGCTGACATTATACTTAGTTTTCAGAATTCTCACGATAGTATTAAAAAAGCAGAAATAACAATTCATCTTCCGGGACAAATATTTGTTGCAAGAGAAGAATCGGAGGAATTTACTAAATCAGTTAGCGCAGCAGTGGAAAAATTATTACGGCAATTAAAAACTTTAAAATCGAAAAGAAAAAGCAGGGTCAAATGATAGACATTAATGAGAAATCAGTTTCCAGAAAGGAATCTATTACTGTTAATTTCTTCTACAAGAGAGCAAAAAAAATAGGAAAGCTCGAACTACTGTCAAAGAATCCTGATGAGGAAAGAAAAATAACTGATCAGAATTTGCATAGACCCGGTTTAGCGTTAGCAGGTTTTTTCGATTTGTTTTCATATAGTCGCATTCAGGTTTTTGGGAACACAGAGGTTAAGTATTTAAAAAGCCTTTCAGATGATAAACAGAAAAAGGCTTTACTCTCTATTTTTAAGTTTAATGTGCCATGCATAATATTAACCAACAATAATAAACCAAATCCGATTTTATTAAAATTAGCAGAAGAAAAAAGAGTACCCGTCTTTGGAACGCCATATTCGACGACAAAATTGGTGTATTTATTAAGTGATTTTCTGGATGATCAATTTTCGGAAAGAATTACAATGCATGGATCTTTTGTGGATATTTACGGCGTAGGGATTTGTTTTGTAGGTAAATCTGGAGTTGGAAAAAGTGAAGTTGCCCTGGATCTTGTAGAGAGGGGGCACAGATTGGTAGCCGACGATGTGATTATTTTAACTAAAAAAGGTGAGGGGATACTTATGGGCTCTGGTACGGAGATTGCCAAGCATTATATGGAGTTAAGGGGTCTTGGTATTATTGATATTGAAAGAATCTTTGGAATACGTGCGATAAGGTATCAAAAAAGGCTGGAAATACTAGTAGAATTGGAAATATGGAATGATAAAACTCATTATACAAGAACAGGATTGGAAGAACAGACTTTTTCAATTTCAGGAATTGAAATCCCTTACATCAAATTACCGATTTTACCAGGGAAAAATATTACTGTTATATCTGAAGTAATTGCCCTTGATTATCTTCTAAAGCATTATGGGTATAATGCAGCTGAAATATTTAAAAACAGGCTTTCTGAGCGAATTTCAGACAAAAATTCTAGTGCTCAGCGAGCAACTGAATATTTTGAACATGACTTTGAATAACATAGATAATCGCTTGATTCGTTAACTCGAAATCTTTAATTTTGCGCGTCGATTTATGAAAAAAATATTCTACTTTTCAAAACCCAACCTTAAGTACGTTGAAATTAAGCATTTCAAATTAAAACTATTTTCTATTCTTTTTATTTCAGCGTTATTATTTGCGCTTGTATTTATGATATTCTATTATTTTATTGATTTAGGAACTAATTCAAACACTACTATCTATACTTTAAAAAGAGAAAATAATGAGCTAAAAAAGGAAATTGAAAGAATTACCTCATCCTATAAAAATTTAGTTACAGAAATGGACAGCATCTCAATATTAAATAAAGAACTAAGAACCGTCGCTAATTTGGAACCCATATCTGATGAAGAGAGACTAGCGGGAACTGGTGGAAGTGAAGAATTTTTACTTTCCGGTTTAAACATCAAAGATATTGAAACTAAGAAGATGTTATCGTATGTAGATGATATGATTAAGCTTGTGGACTTTGAAAAAAGTCAGGCAAAAGAAATTGCAAATAAAATAAAAATAAACCGCGAATTGTATTCCTGTCTTCCTGCAATGAAACCGACAGTAGGCCATTATTCGATTAACGGTTTCGGAATGAGAATACATCCAATTCTGGGGATAAGGAAATTTCACAGTGGATTGGATATTAACTGTGATTATGGTACACCTGTCCACGCACCTGGAATAGGAAAAGTTGTTGCTGTTGAAAGACAAAGTGGATTTGGTCTGGTGGTTGAAATAGACCACGGTTTCGGATATTTGACGATTTACGCACACCTTTCTAAAGCGCTTGTAAAAAGAGGTGATTCTGTAACCAGAGGGCAAGTTATCGCAAAATCAGGTAACTCAGGACTTTCATCCGGTCCTCATTTGCATTATGAAGTTCATCACGATGGAAAAGCACTAAATCCAATAGACTTTTTCTTTGATGAATACACTTTTTTAGATCTGGATACCTCTACTATATCTCTATCGGAAAAATAATATGATTTGGACAGTTGAACTTGCTGCTTATCTGGATGACGCTCCCTGGCCTGCAACTAAAGATGAACTTATCGAATATGCAGATAGAATAGGAGCGCCATACGAAGTAATCGAAAATTTAAAAGAACTTGAAGATAGTGATGAACCTTACGAATCGATAGAAGATATTTGGCCAGATTATCCTTCCGATGAAGACTTCTTCTATAACGAAGATGAATTCTAACCAGTGCAAATAGCACTCCGGTTATGAATTCAATTCTTAATCAAATTCCCGGGCAGAAGAGAGTAAAAATTACTCTTAATAATTTTCTTCAGTCTAAAACAATTCCTCATGCTTTTCTTTTCTCAGGCCTCGCTGGTGTTGGCAAAGACAATGCTGCAATAAAGTTTATCCAGGCTATTGTCCAAAACTCAAATGTGAAGGAACCGGAAAAATTCAGCAGGTTGATTGAACATTTATCCGAGCCTCAGGTTAAATTTATTTTTCCACTACCACGTGGTAAAAATGAAACAGATACTAGTTCGCCAACAGAAAAACTTAGTAATGAGGATCTTGATTTGGTAAAGGAACAAATTGAAATAAAGGCAGCAAATCCATTTCATAAAATTTCCATTCCAAAAGCTAACACAATAAAGATTAACAGTATTCGTGATATTAAAAAGTTTCTTTCTCTTAATTATAGCGAAATTGGTTACAGACTGATACTGATTTCTGATGCACACTTAATGAACGACGCAGCTCAAAACGCTCTCTTGAAAAATCTGGAAGAACCACCGGAAAATGTTATATTTATACTAACCACTTCGGACGTTTCCAGATTAAGACCTACAGTCATATCTCGCTGCTGGAAAATAAGTTTTGATCCATTAGCTGAAGACGAAATTGTCTTCATCTTAACTAAATATTTTGAAGTTGAACAAACAGTTGCTGAAGAAGTATCTCCATTTGCAATGGGTTCTGTTCATTCAGCTTTGAATCTTATCGAACTTAATATCCATGATCTTAAAGAAAAAATAATATCTGTTCTTAGATATTCTTTTGGAAGAAAGTTCTATTCAGCATTTGATGAATTGAATTCAATTCTTTCAGATCAGGGAGCTTCTAACTATCCTATAATAGTAGGAATGATAACAGCATGGATTAATGATCTTCAGAAACATCGATTAAATATTAAGAAATTCTATTACAAAAATTACTCTGACACTTTGGGAAAATTTAATAGCAAATTTCCAGATGCTGATCTCAGTGATATCACGGCACAACTTGATAGATTATCCAGTCTTTCTAGAAATAATATAAATCCTTCTTTACTATACGCCAGCCTCATATTTGAATTATCGTCTGTAGTTCTTCAAAAATAAGATTTCCTAATTCTACGTAAAAAATTAATATCTGATTCTTAGTAATTATTTTTTTAATTTTCGTTACAAATTAATTAAAATATTCAGAGGGCAATATGAAAAAAGTAGTTATCACATCTGCAAAAAGAACTCCGATAGGTTCTTTTTCTGGTTCGCTCTCTTCTTTATCAGCGGCACAATTAGGAAGTATCGCAATAAAGGGGGTTTTAGAGAATTCCAAAATATCACCAGAACTGGTGGATGAAGTAATAATGGGGAATGTACTTACCGGTGGACAAGGTCAGGCTCCGGCAAGGCAAGCAGCATTATTTGCCGGTCTCCCGGACAAGACAGAGTGCATGACAATAAATAAAATGTGCGGTAGTGGTCTAAAGGCGGTAATGCTGGCTGCTCAAGCAATACAAAATAATGATGCTGAAATAATAATAGCTGGTGGTCAGGAAAGTATGTCCAATGCACCATATGTGCTTGATAAAGCCAGATCGGGATATCGCCTTGGTAATGGAGAAATTGTTGATTCGATGGTTAAGGATGGGCTTTGGGATGTTTATAACAATGTTCATATGGGAAATTGTGCCGAAGCTTGTGCAAAAGATTTTCAATTTAAAAGAGAAGAGTTAGATGTATTTGCAATCAATTCTTATAAGAAAGCAATTGAGGCTCAAAAAAATAATAAGTTCAAAGATGAAATGATTGATGTAAAAGTAAAAGCCGGAAAGGAAGAGGTAGTTGTAAATGTTGATGAAGAACCCGGTAAAGTGAAGTTTGATAAAATACCCTCACTCAGACCTGTATTTGATAAGAACGGTGTCGTAACTGCCGCTAATGCATCCAGTATTAATGATGGAGCTGCTGCATTGCTGGTAATGAGTGAGGAAAAAGCTAAAGAGCTTGGATTAAAGCCTCTTGTTGAAATAGTAGCTCAATCTTCAACTGCAAAAGCCCCGATTGAATTTACAACAGCACCTGCTGATTCAATAAATAAGGTATTAAAGAAAGCAAACTTGAAACTTTCAGATATTAATCTCTTTGAAATAAATGAAGCATTTGCTGTTGTTTCATTAGCAAATAACAAAATACTCGGTTTAAATACTGATATTGTAAACGTAAATGGAGGAGCTGTTGCTTTAGGTCATCCTATTGGTGC
>JAPHUI010000192.1 GCA_026193755.1 Ignavibacteriaceae bacterium
AAATGTTGGTGGTGCCGGAACTCTTGATGCAGGCGGAGTAACTGCTGCCACATTTACATATCCAAATGATACCTGGATATTTGTTCAGGTTATTGTTGATCTGGATATTGATCAGGCTCAATTCTGGATGGATGGTACAATGATCTACCAGTGGCAGTGGACACTAGGAGCTCTGGGAGGTGGTGGCTCGCTTCAGTTAAATGCCAACGATTTCTTCGGTGCTGTTGCTACAGATGAAACATACTACGATGATTATCAAGTACTTGATTTAATTATTCCAGTTGAACTGACATCATTTACAGCTTCAGTTAATGAAGGTAATGTGGTACTAAATTGGTCAACCGCGACAGAGACAAACAACCACTTGTTTGAAATTGAAAGAAAAGCAGAAACTTCTGAATACATTACAATCGGATATGTAGAAGGTGCTGGGACAACAACTGAACCACAAAATTATAGCTACACTGATAATGAAGTTGAAACAGGTACTTACACCTACAGACTAAAACAAGTTGATTTCGACGGAACATTTACTTACTCAAATGAAGTTGAAGTAGACGTAACAGCTCCGCTGTCATTCAATCTGGATCAGAATTATCCAAACCCATTCAACCCAACAACAAATATTAATTATAGTATTCAGGAAGCAGGAAATATTATACTTGCTGTTTACAACACGGTTGGTGAAAAAGTTGCTGTTCTTGTAAATGGTTACAGCGAAGCAGGACATTTTGAAGTCTCATTTGACGCTTCAAATCTGCCGAGTGGAGTTTACCTCTACAAATTACAGTCAGCAAATTCAGTTCAGACAAAGAAAATGATGTTGCTAAAGTAATTTCATTTCTCTTTTTGATATTAGAGTCCGGCATTTGCCGGACTTTTTTTGTAAAAGGTGATCATTTGATTAGAAGACAGATGGATATTATATTTGTTGCCCGAATTGGTGTTTTTAATAGGTTTAAAAACAAATTGCGGGAATAGCTCAGTTGGTAGAGCGCAACCTTGCCAAGGTTGATGTCGCGGGTTCGAGTCCCGTTTCCCGCTCTAACCCCGATAAAAAGGGGTTGTTTTCTTTAAGGCGGTGTAGCCAAGCGGTCCAAGGCGAAGGTCTGCAAAACCTTTATTCGTCGGTTCGAATCCGACCGCCGCCTCCAAACCTTTCTTAACTACATTTATTTTTATATGTATTTTGTTTACATCCTCCAAAGTGAAAAAGACAAGAAAAGGTATATTGGTTTTACTGAAAATTTAGATAGTAGATTAATCGAACATAATTCAGGATTGGTTAAATCAACACGAAACCGGAAGCCCATGAAACTTATATACTTCGAAGAATTCAAAAACAAAGTTGATGCTGTGAAACGAGAAAAAGAAATTAAAGCAAAGAAAGGTAAATTCATCATTCCTCATTGAAGGTCTGCAACCCCGAAAATTTATTTCGGGGCGAATCCGACCGCCGCCTCCAATTCAATCATTCCTAATATCACAAACTTCTAACTGAAATTTCTTAAATTACATCTATTAAACCTTTATTTTTTATGGAATACTTGTTTAGTTCAGTAATAGGTTATTTATTCGGTTCGTTTCCTTCTGCATATCTCCTTGTTAAAAAATTCAGTGGAGTTGATATTACAAAGGAAGGTTCCGGAAATGTTGGTGCGTACAATTCACTCGAGGTTACCAAATCCAAGTTTGTCGGAATTTCAGTTTTTTTGTTAGATTTTATAAAAGGTGTTTTAGCTGTTTTAATTCCAATATTAATTTTTCCAAACGAGTTCATTTACCCAGCATTAGCTTTACTGTTTGCCGTATTTAGTCATTGTTATAATCCATGGTTACAATTTAAGGGGGGTAGAGGTCTTGCCACTGCTGCAGGCGGTGCAATAATAATTTTTCCATTTCTTCTGGTTATTTGGTGTGTCCTTTGGGTAATTTTTTACATAATGAGAAAAGATATCATTTTAGCTAATTTTATTGCCACGGCTTTTTCTCTTTTAGTTGTTTTCGGAACTACCAGTATTGCTATAAAGTATGCCTATCCTCGACCAGAAAATATTTCTATTTTAGTAATGGTATGCAGTGCAATATTAATTCTTATATCTACAAAACATATTGAACCATTGAAAGAATATTTTTCAGAATTAAAAAATAATCGGAAAATAAAAAAATGATTAAAAATAAAAGTACTTTTATAACGGTTGGTCTGGTTATTATTTTGATTGGAGCTGTAATTGTTGCAAACAATTATTTTAAAATAATTAGAATCACCGATAACTCTGCAAATAAACACGATGTAGTATTCGCTCAGTTCCAAAATCAAAAAGAAAAAAACAATGATGACGTAAGTAATTCCCGCCGAAACATTATAACGGAAACAGTTAAGAATGTTAGTCCTGTTGTGGTTGGAATAAATGTTATTGAAATACGAGAATACAAAAATCCTTTCTCATCATTTTTTGATGATCCATTCTTTCAAAGATTTTTTGGAAATAGGGGAAATTATAACCAGCAGGTAAAAGAATTGGGATCCGGGTATATTATATCCTCAGATGGTTACATTGTAACTAATGATCACGTTGCGGGAAATGCTAGTAAAATTACAATTACACTTACCGATGGAAGATCGTTTGATGGTAAGCTTGTTGGAACTGATCAGGCAAGTGATATCTGTCTTCTTAAAATTGATGGTAACAATTTACCCTACGCTAAGTTTGGAAATTCTGATGATGTAATTATTGGTGAATGGGTTATTGCACTTGGTAATCCATTTGGTCTGTTTGAATTAAATGACAAGCCTACAGTTACAATCGGCGTAATTAGTGCTTCAGGGATGAATCTTGACGCCATAAATGACCGGTACTATTTAAATATGATCCAGACAGATGCTTCTATTAATGGTGGAAACAGCGGTGGACCTTTGGTCAATGGTGACGGTGAGGTTATAGGAATGAATACTCTCATTTTCACTGCGGGTGGAAACACCGGAAGTATTGGTTTGGGCTTTGCGATACCAATAAACAAAGTAAAAAGAATAGTAGAGGAGCTAAAAGAAAATGGTTCGATTGACAGAAATTTTGAGATTGGTTTAAGAATTCAATCAATTGATGAAGGTGTAGCAACATATTATCATCTGAAAAGTACTAAAGGGGTTATTGTTACAAAGGTATATCCGAATACACCTGCGGAAAAAGGTGGAATTGAAGTTGGTGATATTATACTTGAAGTTGAGGGTTACAGAATAAATAATGAAAATACAATGTTTAGTGTCTTTCATGAATTCAGGACAGGACAGAGCAT
>JAPHUI010000452.1 GCA_026193755.1 Ignavibacteriaceae bacterium
GGAGCCGGAGTAGAAAAAAGTGGAGCAATAAAAAGTTGAGCCAACCCGGCTGCGACTCCGCAAATCAGGTAGTAGTAAAGGAATTTTTTTGAACCCCAAAGATTTTCAATCTCCATTCCGAACATCCAGAGTACGAACATATTAAAGAAGATATGATAAAAACCGCCGTGCATAAACTGGTAAGTGATTAACTGCCACGGATAAAAACTCCAGATGATTGATTCTGACCCAACTCTTGCTGCAACTACACCATTTATTGGAATTAATGCAAAATATTTTGTAATTATTTCTGAAAGCGTAAAACCAGCATCAACAATTATTCTTTCACCGATTACTTGCAGGAAAAATACCGCTGCATTGATTATTAAAAGATTTTTAATAACCGGGGGGAAAACTTTAAAACCGCCAAATGGTCTATAATAGTTGTTCAATTAACTTTCCTCATTTCATCTTTATTAAGCATCTGTTAAAGCAGCGACACCGGGAAGAACTTTCCCTTCAAGAAATTCAAGTGATGCTCCACCACCTGTTGATACATGCGAGACTTTCTTCTCGAGACCTGCTTTACTTATTGCTGCTGCAGAATCTCCGCCGCCAATCACAGTTACTGCACCGCTGGATGTAGCTTCTGCAAGTGCCTCAGCAATTTTGAAAGTTCCTTTGGCAAAATTATCCATCTCAAATACACCCATTGGTCCATTCCAAACGATTGTTTTAGATTTCATCAATTCATCCGAAAATAATTTAATTGTTTCAGGTCCGATATCCAATCCCATTTTGTCAGCAGGAATTTTATCAACACTGACAACTTTTGCGGGAGAATCATTTTTAAATTCATCCGCTACAACTACATCTACCGGAAGTAAAAACTTTATTTTTGTTGATTTCACTTTTTGAAGTATCTCTTTTGCAAGTTCGAGCTTTTCTTCTTCCAGTAATGATTTTCCAATCTCTTTTCCCTGTGCTTTAAAGAATGTGAATGCCATTCCTCCACCAACAATTAGCGTATCAACTTTGTCGAGAAGATTATTTATTACATCTATTTTCCCAGAAATTTTTGCACCACCAAGAATTGCACAATATGGTCGTTTAGGATTTGCCAATGCATTTCCTAAATAATCCAATTCCTTCTGCATTAAATATCCTGCAGCGCAAGTTTTAATAAATTTAGTCACTCCTTCTGTTGAAGCATGTGCTCTGTGTGCACTTCCAAAAGCGTCGTTTATATAAACATCACCAAGTTTTGCAAGCTGTTTTGCAAAATCTGGATCGTTCTTTTCTTCTTGCTTGTGGAATCGAAGATTTTCCAAAAGAATAACATCGCCAGGTTTCATTTCATTTACAAGCTTTTCAGTTTCAGCACCAATACAATCAGGAGCTAACTTTACTTCTTTACTAAGAAGTTCACTTAATCTTTTTGCTGCAGGTTTTAAGCTTAACTCAGGTTTCTTTTCTCCTTTTGGTCTTCCCAAATGACTCATCAATATTGCTTTACCACCTGAGTCAATTATTTTCTTTATCGTCGGTAGAGATTCAACAATCCTGATATCATTTGTTACATTAAGTTTATCATCCAGAGGAACATTGAAATCAACTCGGACGAGTACTCTTTTATTTTTCAGATCAACTTTATCTACTGACAGTTTATTCATTTGTATTCTTTTTTGGTTAAAGAAAGATATGACAGATTTTAAAAATCTGTCATATCTGAAATTGTTTAAGAAACTTTCTTTATTAAATCGACAACTCTGCAAGAGTAACCATATTCATTATCGTACCAACCTACAACTTTAACAAGGTTGCCATTTACCATAGTTAATAATGAATCGAAAATAACAGAATAGTGAGTACCAATAATATCAGCAGATACCAGCGGTTCTTCTGTATATTCGAGTATTCCTTTCATTGATTCCTCAGATGCTTTTTTAAACGCCGCATTAACCTGTTCAACAGTTACTTCTTTTTTGAGCGTAGCAACAAAATCAGTTATCGAACCGTCAGGTGTTGGAACTCTTAAAGAGATACCATCGAGGTTACCTTTCAGCTCAGGAATAATTTTACCAATTGCCTTTGCAGCGCCGGTTGTGGTCGGAATTATCGAAACCGCCGCAGATCTTGCTCTTCTCAAATCTTTATGTGGCAAGTCAAGTAACCGCTGATCGTTTGTATATGAATGCACTGTTGTCATAAATCCCTTTTCAATTCCGAAAGCATCGTGCAATACTTTAACCATTGGTGCGAGACAGTTTGTCGTGCAGGAAGCATTTGAAACCACCTGCTCTTTTCCGGTTAACATATTTTCATTTACACCAAGCACAACCATTGCATCTATTTCACCTTTTGCAGGAACTGTCAGAATAACTTTCTTTGCTCCAGCAGCAACATGTTTCAGGCAGCTTTCTTTATCTCTGAATACACCTGTTGATTCAATGACAACGTCGACACCTTTCCAGTTTAATTTGGAAGGATCTTTTTCTGCAGTTATTTTTATTCTATCTCCATTAACAATTAGATCATTACCTTCGACTTTAACTTCACCATTAAATCTTCCGTGAACCGAGTCATATTTTAATAAATGA
>JAPHUI010000318.1 GCA_026193755.1 Ignavibacteriaceae bacterium
CTGTAAACAAAAAAAGCAACTACTGCAGCAATAAGAGCTATTATAAATAGCATAACATTTTCCTCCTTTAATCAATTAAGTTATAATGTAAATTTTATATTCATAGAATTACTTTTTTAATAAGCTTTGGTATTGATGGTTTTGTCCTTGAAAATTTTATTGAATTAATAATCATTTGTTCAGCAGTGTTTATTTTAGTTTTGGAATCCGAGAAAATTTCACAAATTAATTCGTCCTTCTTTATATAATCACCTATCTTCTTGTTAATAATGATTCCAGCTTTAAAATCTATTTTATTTTCTTTTGTTCTTCTTCCGGCACCAAGTTCCAACGAAGCCATTCCGAATTGGTAAGTGTTAATTTCTTTAACGAAGCTACTTTTAATAGAAAGAACTCTTCTAGAATATTTTGCCTTTGGATATTTATCGGGATTATTAATATAATTGATATTCCCGCCCTGAAGTTCGACAATTTCTATAAACTTTCTAAAAGCCTCACCATTTTCAATTTTATCTTTGGCAATTTGTTCACCAGCCTGCAATGACTTTGCTTTCTTTCCGAGAAAGATCATCGCACCGGCAAGTTTTACAGAAAGAGTGTAAAGATCATTTTTAACTATCCCTTTGAGCACCTGAATCGATTCGTAAACTTCCAGCCAATTGCCAACGTAATTTCCAAGCGGTTGATTCATATCAGTAATAAATGCGATAACCTTTTTATCAAAAGATTTAGCCGCATTAATCAATGAATTGGCAAGCTCTATAGAATCACTATGATTTTTCATAAAAGCACCATTACCGGTTTTGATATCTAGCACGAGTCCGTCAATTCCCTCAGCAAGCTTTTTGCTCATTATGCTGGCAGTTATTAGCGGAATAGATTCAACAGTAGCGGTTACATCTCTGAGTGCATAAATCATTTTATCTGCTGGTGCAATTTCTTTCGTCTGTCCGATTAAAACAGCCCCACATTTTTTTAAGACTTTCATTGATTCAGATAAACTCAAATCCGTTCTGAATCCAGGAATTGATTCAAGTTTATCAAGGGTCCCGCCGGTATGTCCAAGACCTCGTCCAGAAATCATCGGGACATAAATTCCGGTAGAAGCTACAATTGGTGCAATAATCAAAGATGTTTTATCTCCAACTCCGCCAGTTGAATGTTTATCAACTTTTTTTCCTTTCAATGAAGAAAGATCAATGATTTTTCCACTATTCAGCATTGAATTAGTGAGTGCGGAAGTTTCAGAATCATTCATCCCCTTCAGAAGGATTGACATCAGCAGGGCGGAGAACTGGTAATCAGGAATAATACCTTTGGTAAATTGATCAATCAGAAAACTTATTTCATCGGCAGTAAAAGACTTTCCGTCTCTTTTCTTTTTTATCAATTCTACAATGTTCATCACTTAAAATTACGAAGAAATGAAGTGTTTGTGAAGGCGGCCCCAGCAATAATAACTTTCTGTTCACACACTGTGCAGATAGTTACATTATTTGTGTACACCTCAATGAATGATTAATTTTCGTCCTCAACAATCGATTATTGGAGAAAAAGTAATTATGAACTTTAATATTCGCACACACAATTGCGGAGAGCTTATAGAGGAAAATGTTGGTGAAAAAGTTGTCCTAAATGGCTGGGTAGACAGGCGAAGGGACCTTGGCGGTTTGATATTTATATGGTTAAGAGATCGTTATGGTATAACGCAGATTGTATTTGAACCGGATTCCGATCAGGTGGCATATGAACTTGCTAAAAAATTAAGAAGCGAATTTGTAATCTCTGTTGAAGGAAAAGTAAGAAAAAGACCCGACGATGCAGTTAATAAGGATATGAAGACAGGTCTGATAGACGTGCTTGCAGATAAACTGATTATACTTAATGAATCTGAAACACCTCCATTTGCAATTAAGGATGAAACTGAAACATTTGAAGACCTTAGATTGAAATACAGATATCTAGACTTGAGAAGACCAGCACTCCAAAAAGTTTTACTTCTTCGACACAGAATGTATCAGCTCGTAAGAAAGTATTTTGATGAAAATGGTTTTGTGGAAATTGAAACTCCTGTTTTGATGAAAAGCACCCCAGAAGGTGCACGCGATTATCTTGTCCCGAGCAGAATTCATAAAGGAAAATTTTATGCGCTACCACAATCACCGCAGCAATATAAGCAGTTATTAATGGTCTCAGGTTTTGATCGCTATTTTCAAATAGTAAAATGTTTCAGAGATGAAGATTTAAGAGCTGATCGTCAACCAGAATTTACACAGATAGATGTTGAAATGTCATTCATCGACAGGGAACAGGTTTTTAACGTTGTAGAAGGCTTGATGAAATTACTCTTTAAACAGCTGTGGGGAATTGAACTTCTTTTACCGATACAGAGACTTGCTTATGACGAAGCATTAATTAAATATGGGAGCGATAAACCGGACCTAAGATTTGGAATGGAACTTCATAAATTAAATGAAGTTTTTACTAAGTCTGAATTTAAAGTCTTTAGCGATGTTGTGAATTCTAAAGGAATTATTGCGGGTTTAGTAGCGAAAGAGTGTGCATCATTCAGCAGAAGTCAATTAGATGGATTAGCTAATTTCGTAAAGAATCTTGGAGCAAAAGGATTAGTTTGGTTCAAAGTAACTGAAGATGGTGTAGATTCGCCGACCGCAAAATTTTTGAATGAGAATGAAATTAAAAATCTTAAAACTAATCTTAAGGCCGAACCAAACGATCTGATTCTTGTATTGGCTGGTGAAAATAACTCCACTCTTAACCAAATGGGCTCTTTAAGATTGGAAATGGCTAAACGGTTAGAACTTATTAAACCCGAAACTCCTCCTTCACTTTTATGGGTTACAGATTTTCCGCTATTTGAATGGGATGATGAGACGAAACGATTTTATGCAATGCATCATCCCTTTACTTCTCCAAGATCGGAAGACATTGGTTTATTAGAAAAAGATCCAGGTAAAATAAAAGCTCAGGCTTATGATCTTGTTTTAAATGGAAATGAAATTGCTGGTGGCAGTATCAGAATACATAACTCTGAACTTCAGTCAAGAATGTTTAAAGCTCTTGGAATTAGTGAAGAAGAAGCTCAGCAGAAGTTTGGATTTTTAATGAACGCATTTAAATATGGTGCCCCACCTCATGGTGGGATTGCTTTCGGGTTCGACAGAATGGTAATGTTATTTGCTGGAGTAGATTCGATAAGAGACACTATTGCTTTTCCTAAAACCGCTAGTGCAATGTCTTTAATGGATGAATGTCCTTCTGAAGTAAGTGAAGAACAGATAGAGGAATTACATATAAGATTAATTAAGGACTAAATATAAATACCGAATAATTATTTACATAAAATTTAAGATTCTGAATGTCTGTCAATTGCCGAGACATATGTGAAAGCAACAATGAAAGAAAAACTTACTGTAAATAGTATCACCATAAGAGCCCATAAGAAATAATTGTTGATTGAAAGAAATTTTAGTAAGAATGGACCTGTTCTATATTCTAAAAGATATAATGCGGGTGAGTATTTCCAGTTCAAATACAGTGCGTTATTTGCTAGCGTTTCAATCCCCAAGCTTTTTTGATGTCTATAAATAATATGCAGATATGAAAATATTTCACCCAGTGAAAAAAATATTTGCTGGACAATGCAGAGGAAACTGAAAAGACTAATAACTAAAAATTGCTTAAGATTTCCATTTTCAAGAATGTTTTTTATTCCTATTGCTATTGGAACAAACAAAAATGGTATTATGATTACAAAATAACGTGGCCCCAAACAAAAACCTCCATGCCAATCACTCCGGCTTGCAATAAAAAGTAATCTTATAAAAAACATTCCTAAAATAGCAATTGATAAATGAGGGAAACCCCTATGGAATGACTTCCAAAATATGACGGCTAACAATACAATTGGGGAGTAAATAAACAACCCCTTACCAGAACCAAACAAAAGTCCATAAAAAGCGGGTAGCGGATTTGAGTAAATTGCATAATGAATAAGTTGGTCGGCAGATCTTCCAGTCTCAAAAACATTCCCAAATCTTGTGTAGTTGTAATAAAAAAGTAGAATACAAAAAATTGTTAAGCCTGATGTAAAATATAAGCTCGAAACAGCAAAATCTTTCAATTCATTTTTATTCTTAAATTTTTGACCCAACATAAACATATAATAGAAAGGTACTGAGAGGACTGCAGATATATGGCTTGTGATAGCTAATCCTAAAAAAAGGCCTGAGTAAAGATAATTCTGATTTTTAATTTTTGATATTTGTTGGACTTTTTCATTCTTGATAATGAATAAAAATGAAAGAATTATAAATAAGGTACACAATGGCTCGCTAAAAAAGGTTCCTGTGTAAGAAAATATCAGTGAACCAAACGAATACACCAAAGTAGTATAAAAGCTAATTGTTTTAGATTCAGTTATTCTTAAAAGTATAAAGTAAAGGAATAGTGCTGAGAAGGCGCCAACTATAACGTTGAAAAAGGAAACTATAAATCTTTCAAATTGTCCGCTCAGATTTGGAGGTCTCTTGTCTTCAAGTACGTATAAACCGGCATCTCTATTATCACTCAGAACATGATAGCTTATCGGGATATAATTACTATCTATGATTTGAAATGAGTTTTTCTTTAGGTAATAAGCGAATTCTAATAATGGAATTGCTAAAATGGATTGTGCTGGGCCAAAGATCGAATAACGATTATTATCTATTCCTTTTGCTAATCCAAAGTTTTGCCAGTTTATTGCCTTTGGAACGGCAAACTCATTTCGATTCAACAATGATTCCGTTGTCCGAAATACTGTCTCGCTGTCAGGAGATCTGATACCACCATAATTAAATATTGTATAGTAAATTAAGGTTACAGAAAAAATAATGAGAGGTAAACTTCTATAATATTTCATTAATCTTTGGTTCGTATTTCTTATTATTTAATTTCTTCAATTTTCCCAGTTAACTCCTGAATTCTTTTCGTATCATTAGCATCTTCTGACTTTTGTTTTTCATCCATAATTAATTTTTTGATTTTTTCAATTATTTTATTTTCATTCGAATATTTTTTTATGAGTTGATCAATTACAGCAATCTGATTGGTTTCAATACTTAGCGAAATCAGTTTTTCCAAATAAAAATCAGAATTAAAAGAATCTTCCAGAACTGTCTCTTTGACAAAATTGAATGCTTTATACTTTTCATCGTTTTCCAAGTAAAAGTTAATTAGTAATTGTCTCACGCTTGATTCCTTGGGTCTTAATGTTACCGCATTAACGAGTTGTGATTCTGCTTGTGTTAAATTTTCGGAGTGATTATAGTAATTGAATAAACCTACATAAGGCAGAAAACTTTCAGGATAGTCATCTTTTACAGAGCTCCAATATGATGGAGAATTTTTGTAGATTTTAAGCATAAAGAATGTTGAAACAGCAATAGCTAGTATATAGAGAAATGCTAAATAATGGAATAGCTTTTTATATCTGTTGAATTCGATAGACCTAAATACTTCTGCTATCATTAAGGTTAATCCAAACAAGGGTAAATACGATCTGCAATCCCAATAGAAGAAACCGTCTTGTCCCATCGTACTGATCACCATCCCGGGAAGCATCAATATAATAAACCAGATCATTCCCCAATAGTATCTGGACTTATTTATGTTTCTAAGTTTAATTGGTAGGCTAACAAGTATGAGTAGAATTACTAAACCTGAAACGGAAGTAAATAACTCTATTCTCGGCAAAGCTTTAATACCAATTGGAATGAAGAATTTTGATATTGTTTCTGGCAGTACCAGGAAATTACTGTAGTAGGTAGTAAATGAAAATTTATCGATGTGTACCTCTGAAAGGAGCAGACCTCGCAGGATATAGTACGAACCCAATGAAATAATTATTAAAATAAATAAACCCATACTTTTTCTATTAAAATCAAACTCTTTTTGTTCTACAAATAAAAATGCTGCAAATAAAAATGGAATAAGTAGTGAGGCCTCCTTTGATAAAAACGCAAGAAATACAAATACCAATACTATTAACAACTGAAGTGGATTATTATGTTCTATAAAATTCTGAAGAAAGTATAATGCTAATAGTGTAAAGAGTGCTGCAAGCAAATCACCTCGTCCCGCTATCCATCCAACTGTGTTAATATGTATAGGATCCAAAGCAAAGAATAATGAAGCAATAGATGAAATAGCTAATGAATACCTCAAGTTTTTTAAAATTAAAAATAACAGGAGGCTCGTGAGCAAGTGAATTATGAAGTTAGATAAATGATAAAGGGATAGTGAATTATGGCCTATTGCAGAATCAACTACAAAAGAAAGAAGTGTTATCGGACGATAATAGTGACCACCCAGGTAGTTTGATGTGAATGCAGTTGAAATTTTATTACCTAAATTGGTCTCTTCTAAACGTTCGTAAACCAGTATATCATCATCAAGATAAATCAGGTCATAAAAAAAAGATTGAGAATATATTAACAGCGTGGTGATAATTAATATAGACACTAAAAATTTTGTTGACCTAAATAAATCTGTTTTATAAATTTTCATTCAATTTGTACTCAAACTATCTTGAAGTCTATTCTTATTTCTTTCGTAGTTTGCAAGTAAGTAATTGTATTTGCCCAGATTAAAATTCCATATTTCTTTCAGTCGATTCATATCCCAAAGCTTACCTTTGATAACGAGAGAAAGTTTATCATAATATTTATGAAGATCCGGATCTTTAATTTGATTAGCTCCCGAACTAATTGTTTCTATATAACCATTGGGGATTTTGCGTTCAAAATGTCCAATTCTCCAGAAATTTGAATTGTTTTTTTTAAACTCATTCATAGAATGATCCCCTTCACATGGTAGTTTGGATAATAATGGTTCAGATAAAGCTAAGGGGTCTACAATATGAATTTTTCTTCCGCTAAAATATCCCCAAAAACCAATTACACCTTTTACAATTATATCTTGATCAAATTTTTTTGAGATAAGAGCCTCCTTTACCCAGGGAAAGTTATGTAAGCATCATCTGCCAGCCACGCATTTATGAAAACAATTAATAGAAAAAGAACACTTATAAGGAGAGTTGTTGAGTGATTTTTAAACCAAAGTGTAATTTTTTCTTCTTTCATTTTATCCATTTAAAGATTTTTTTTACTATTTGGACAAAGATTAAGCCAAAAAAGCTAAGTTTACCATGGTCAAAATCATATTAAGCAATTCATTGATAAGTTATTAAAGCTGAGAATATTTGATGTGGTATAATAAATGTTAACCTTTTTTGCAGTCAATACATTTTGGCAGGAGGTATTCTCCTAAAGAAATTTTTACATGAATAAATTTATAAATGCCAGATTATACTATTCAGTGATTATTTTTTATCAAAAGTAAATAGAAAAAAAAGAATGATTTCTAATTATTACGTGGTTGAAAGAATAAAAATCTATTATAAGGACAGATAATATGAACGCAAATGAGTCTCTAAAGAAATATTCCTTTAAATATCTCCCACAATTATTAATTATCGGATTAATTATATTTTCTTACAGTCACAATCTGTGGTTTGATTTTACTTATGTAGATGATAATCTGATTGTATTTGATGAATACGATAATATTAATAGTCTCGACAAAATCCCATCTACTTTTGTTAATGGATATCTCTTTGATAATTATTACAGGCCGATGGTGATGATTAGCTTTATTATAGACACTGCAATTGCAGGTCAGTCTTCGTTGATGTATCATTTAACAAATATAATTTTACACATTATTGTAACCCTTCTTCTATTCAAAATATTATTGACTATTGGAATTAAGAAGAATATATCTCTTTTAGCCGCCTGTTTTTATGCTGTTCATCCTTTAAACGTCAGCGCAGTTTCCTGGATTGTTGGAAGGAATGATCTTCTATTAGCAGTTTTTAGTGTTAGTAGCCTATTCCTTTACATGAGGTTCAGGGAGAATAATAAAAAAATATATTTGGTGTTTAGCTTAATAACATATCTTTTCGCAATGTTATCTAAAGAGGCGGGAGTTTTAATCCCTGCGCTGATTATCTTTTACGAGTTACTTCTTCGTGCAAAGAATAAATTTAAACTTAACCAATTTTATTCATTATTTTATTTTATTCTTCCAGCCTTAATCTATTTTGTCTTAAGAAAATTTGTCGCCCACGTTATTGTAAGAGAGGAAATTGGAATCACATCATTTTTTCAAAACATTTACATACTGTTTGAATATATCGCAAAGACCGTCTATTTCTTTTACATAGATCCGCTTCCAGTTAAAAATTATCTATTGATTTGGGTTGGAATAGTTACTTTTGCTTTACTGATTTTATTCTTAGTTGTTAATTGGAAAAGCAGTTTAACCAAGTATTTCTTATTCGGATTTCTGATTTTTTTAACCATTGTTTTGCCAACACTTTTCGTTAGGGTTAATGCTGATGACGGTATATTTAATTATATAGATTGTAGAATGTACCTTCCTCTACTCGGATTAACAATGTCCTATGCAGTTATTTTTGAGAAGCTGTCAGGGTTTTTAAAGAAGTCAGCAAAATTAATTACCACAGGATCATTATTTATTTACTTAATCGTATTTACATTTTTAACTAGTTCAGTTTATAAAAATGGGATTGCATTCTGGGGAACAGCTCTTAAAAAGAATCCTGATAGAGCAACATACTGGATGGGATTAGGATATTATTATCTTGATAATAAAATGTATTCGGATGCCGTCAAGTGTGCTACAAATGCTATTAATCTTAAACCGGATATTGGTGAATACTATCTTAAAGCAGCATTTGCCTGCGAAGCAGCAGGAGATTTTAAAAAAGCAATAGAGTTTTTGGAAAAAGGATTAGATGCAAAAACAGATAGTTCTATAAACCTATCTAATCTAATAAAAAATTATCTTAGGTTAGGTGATAAAGTAAAAGCAGATGAACTTAAAAATCAGCTTGAGCAACTTGATATTTCAGACCTAAATAAGAAGGCAAATTTATATTCCTCCGTGTCTTATTATTATAGTTATTCGAATTATCTTGAAGATTCAATTATTTTAATGCGTAAAGCAATCTATTTTATTCCGGATAATCCAGTTTTTTTGAATGATTTAGGAGTATTTTATTATAAAGTTGGAGAAATCGATTCGGCAAAAAATTATATTAGCCAGGCAATCCAGCTAGATCCCAATAATCTTAATTATCAGAGAAATCTAAACGCTATAAAAAGATAGAAAATTATAATATTATTCAATCTCATTCTAAAAGTTGATCTGAAAAGAGATAATACCGTATTCACCAAAACCGCAAATGCACTCTCACTTTTGGACGATTCACCAACTGTCGTAAGTGATGAGCAGCTCAAAGAGTCACATATAAAATTACTGGATTGAGTAATTTCCCCCGGTTAAAATTCTTTCTTTAAAATTTATTTCACAATTTATTTTAAATCGCAAATTTGAATTTGAGATAGTTCCTTCCTGATTTAATAAGCAGAATTTATCCAAATTATAAACTTCAAGTCACATATTTACTGACAAATTGGATTTAATTACATGGTCAGAAATGTCGTCAAACAAGCTGTCGTAAAAATTACGGGGTAAACATCTGATTGCTGAATAATTTTTTTAATTTAAACTAAAACTTCAGTCTGAAGAATCGAAGCTTGTAAGTAGACCGACATATTTAGTTTGTAATATTTACGGAATGATTTTATTAGCTTCCTACTATGTATCTATCGAAACTCTTACTTGTAATATTTACCGCGTCAATAATTTCGGCTTCTCTGATTAAAAAATTATCAATTAATTAAAGTTTTAAACTCTTGGCATATTTTTTTGTGCACTATATGCAATGTTTCAAAATTTAAAAATTAGTTAGGATACAATGGGTCAACAACAGCTTTTATTGATTGTACTGGCACTTATTATAATAGCCATAGCTGTAGCTATTTCTATTAGTTTATTCAGATCGAATGCAATAGAACAGAAGCGTGATATACTTATTGAAGAAACAACCAGTTTAGGTACAATGGCGCTTCATTACTTTAAGAAACCTCAGGAATTAGGTGGTGGTGGAAACTCTTTTCTGGGCTGGACAATCCCCTCGCAAATGGTACAGACAATTAATGGAAATTTTATGACTGCTTCAATTGTTGCCGACCAGATCGTAATAACTGGCACGGGAAGTGAAGTAATAACAGGGAATGATTCTATAAAAGTGACAACAACAGTAAAACCAGACGAAATGTTTACAGAAGTAATAAACTAACTCATAGTTAACAATAACACTTAATTAACTAAACAATAACAAACACAAGGAGTAATTAAATGGGTCAGCAACAGCTTCTCTTAATCGTACTTGGTGTTATCATAGTAGGTATCGCAGTTGTAGTTGGTATCAACTTATTTAACGCTAATGCGGAAGAATCAGCTAAAGATGGTATCGTTTCTGATTGTACTAACCTAGGTGCTATGGCACAGCAATATTATAAGAAACCTACTTCAATGGGTGGTGGTGGAAACACATTTGATGGTACTGGTGGCACACCAGCCTCACCACCATGGGATGTTCCTATAAACTTAGCAACGACCGCTAATGGTACGTATACTGCTGGTGTAACAGCACAGCAGGTTGTAATAACAGGTGTGCCTATTGCAAGTAACGGTTATCTTTGGACAGTAATAACAACCGTTACGCCGACTTCAATCGGTACTATAGTAAACACTCCTTAAACTTCTTAAAATCTATCGACAGATAGGTTTCTGATTTAACAGGCTGCAATAGTAAATATTGCAGCCTTTTCTTTTTTAAGCAACTTTTTACATACGATACTTTTTTTTAATGTTATAATAATGGTAAAAATAAAACAAAAATTTCGGAATCAAATTTGACGGAAACTTAGCAACGTCAAATTTAACAGGAAAGAATAAAAATGGTTGAACTAAAATTTACTGCGCTTAAATCCAATGGGCAAGCCATCACGGGAACTGTTACAGCAAACTCCTCTGTTGAAGGGAAAAAGAAGATTCAGAGACTTGCAGAAAAAAACAGGCTAAAGCTAAGTAATGTTGAAAAAAAATCTACCTATATATACCGTGTACGAAAAGGAAAAGAGAAACCAATTAGAGGTGAGCAAAAAGCTTTCAGCAAAAAAGAAGTTGAAGATGCTTTAGCAAGATTGGGTTATAGTGTCTTATCAGTTAACAAAAAGCTCTTAGACTTTCAAAAAAAACCACCAGCTAATGAAATAGTAACTTTTGTAAAAATCAGTGCTGAGCTACTGAACCAAAAACTTGGTTACGGGGAAATACTTACTCTTCTTACGAATGACACCCAGAATGCTACATTAAGAAGCACTTTAAAAGAAATAAGTAATGATCTTAGAAAAGGGGCAGACTCAGAAGCGACTTTTCTAAAATACCAAAATATCTTTGGAAAATTTACAGCTTATATGCTGGGTCTTGCGTCAAAAAGTGGTAACATGGCAGAGATATACAACGCTACAGCAAAATTCCTTGAAAGAAAGCAAGAATTTAATAAAAGTTTAAGAAGTGCACTTATTACTCCTATGGTAACATTGTTTGTTCTTTTCCTGGCTGTGTTATTTTATGTGGGCTATATCTTTCCTGAAACCGCAAAACTATTCGTTCGCTTTGGAATAGAACTACCACCTATGACAGCTTTTACACTAAAAATAAGTGATTTTGTAATTGCACATCCTATTCTAATTGCAGCAGTTGTTTTCATTCCTCCAATAGCATTATTTCAGTTCAGCAGAACAAGCAAGGGAAGGCTTCTCTTTGATGAGTATATACTGAAATTACCTGTTATTGGTACTCTAATTCATAAAACAGTAATCGAAGTATTTTGCCGGGTGTTTTATACACTATATCATGGTTCTGCGGAAAGTATTGAACCTATAAGGATCGCGGCGGAGGCAACCGGTAACAGATACTTTGAAGAAAGAATTAAAAATATTGCGATTCCTCTTATGCTTAAAAAGGGAGCGGGTGTTACAGATGCTTTTGAAGCGGCGGGCGTATTTACTGAAACTGCAATATCAAGAATACATTCTGGTGAAGAATCTGGTACTATAAAAAATACAGCTCTTCAGTTGGCAAACTATTATGAAAGTGAAACAGTATTTAGACTTAAAAACCTAATTGAAATTATTCAGGTTACTATTGCAATGATAATAATGGTGATAATGATTGCATTAACGTTGGTCTCTGCAGAAACTGCTACTGTAAGACCCAAGACACCGGGCGTAAGTTAATTAAGGAAAAGACTTAAGAATGTTAGATACGAAATTGGAAATAAATGATAAAATAGGTTACTTTCTCTTTAAGAAAGGGATAATAGATACACCTTTACTTGAAAAAGCATTGAATGCAAAATTAAACGACCGCAATAAGTTAAGGCGAAATCTGGCCCAGATACTTGTTGAAGATTTTGATTATGATCACGATGTTATTTTCAGGGAAGTTGCAATACTATATGCTTTTCGTGAGCTTGATATTGATTTGGATGCGATACAAAATAACCACCTCGAAGAAGTTCGAAAAATGATAGAAGAGGGTGGAGATGAGCTAAGGGAATTAATGCTTAGAGATAAGATTATTCCTTTTATATACGATGAGCAAGCGAAAGAAAAATTAATTATTGCAGCGATAGATCCCACCAATCGAAACATTCCAAAAGTTGCTTTTGGTCTTAATGCAAAAAAGTATGAAGTGATTTTTATACGAAAAAAAGATTATGAGCAGCTTATAGAAAAAATATTTCCTCCAGAGAATCAATTTTTAAAGAATTTATCCGATGAGGACCTCGATAATTTCATTCCTGATGAGGACAGGGAAGACCTGGACGAAGAAGAACTTGACGCTGAAATTAATAAAAGCGCTCTTATAAATCTTGTTGAAGGAGCGCTTCTAGAAGCAGTTCGTAAAGGTGCGAGTGATGTTCACTTCATACCTTGTAGCGGTCATCGCACTGAAATTTACATGCGAGTAGATGGCACTTTGCGTTTATGGCATGTTCAGGAAAATACTCTACCTGAGGCAGTAATAGCAGTTGTTAAAGACCGTGGAAAAGGAATGGATAGGTTTGAACGTGAAATGGCGCAGGATGGTTTCATACAGAGAGAGATCGATGGCTACATTATCAGATTCAGAGTTTCTGTTTTGCC
>JAPHUI010000403.1 GCA_026193755.1 Ignavibacteriaceae bacterium
AATTTTAATATTGTGGAATAATTAGACATGAACCATTTAACAAATGCCTGTATATAAATCGACACTGGATATAAAAAACAATAAACTGTTTTACGGTGTAAATGAATCAGCCCTAACTTCCTTCTTTGATCAGAAAGAAATTAAGGAAGCAAAAGAAGGAGCACTAATTTATAGAACAGGAAATGAAAGTAACGCAATCTATCTTATAATCAGGGGTGAGGTTAGAATTAAATTTTCTACAAATAATTATTTTATTAATAGAATGTTTAATGACTTTTTCGGTGAAAAAGAGATTGTAGACGAAACAAAAAGAATTTCCTCAGCATTAGCATTCAGTAATTTGACTTATTACCGGATTGATAAAAAAGCTTTAAATAACCTAATTGCTAAATATCCGACTATCAAAGAGAATTTAATAAAGTACGGTGAGATTAAATTACCTGATTCACCTTCCGATATTGAAAGTAAATTGAAGATTTTTGAAAGAGATAAACCCATTAGTTTTAAGCTTTTTCCTAAAGGCAAAAACTTGGGAGAAGAAAAGCAAAAGGAACCTCCTCCGGTTATGACCCAACAAATACTCCCTGATCTTGAATCAATAGATGAGTCACTTGAAGAAGATACTGTTACTATGGAAGAACAATTAGAACTTGAGAGACAATTAGAAGAACTTAATAACGAATCAGAGGGATCAGAAGAAATTACCGGAGAAATAAAAGATGAGAATGAGGTATTAATCGAGGAAATAGAGGCCACTGTTCCCCCAACAACTGATTCGACAACTCAAATAGCAGATGAGATAAAAGCAGGAAAAGATAACGGTGAGCTAATCAAACCTGAAATTAAAAACAATACTGACCTATCAGAACCCGGCATTAATAGGGAAGTAATAAGAAAAATATTTTTTTGCTTGGATAGGATCTTTGATGGAATCAGCATTTCTGAACTTGTCAATAATTCCAGGAAAGCTCTTAAAGATCTAACTAATTCTGAAAATGCTGATCTCATTATAATTGATGAAAAGCAATCATCAATGCAAAAGATTATTAAAGTTGGAGGAAAAAGTAAAATTGAGACTTTTCAACTCACAGAAGGACTTACCGGGGTTTGCGCGGTTGAAAAAAATGCACTAAAATATGACCGTCCTACTGAAGATAATCGCTTCAATTCTAAAATTGATCAACCGGGTCCGGCTAGAATGAAAAGAATACTTTATTTTCCTATAATAAACGATGCAGGTGAAACTGTTGCTGTTATACAAACAGCGCGAGAAAATAAAAAGTATACTGAAGATGAAGTATCTTATCTTACAATGCTAAGCAAGCAAATGGATACTGCCATTTCAAGAACCAAAAACCTAGAACGGTTTATTAAAGAAGAAAATTTAAATGCTGGGAAAAAACTCGGGGAAATAGTTACCAAAGAAATTAATGTCCCCATCAATATTATTGAGAGCTATACAAAAATATTGAGTCAAAAAAAGCTTCCCTCAGAAACTGATGATATCATTAGAATGTTGTATAAGCAAGCTACATCTGTGGAAGCGATTACAGATACTATTTTCAAGGTATTGGTAGATGAGATAATGCTTGAAAATAATAAAATTCATTTTAACGAATTTGTAGATGACGTGTTGGAACTTCTTTCTGAATATTGCGAAACAAGAGATACGAAACTCTTTAAAAAAATTGGCGACGGCGCAGTTGTAGATATAGACCGCTCGAAACTTTACACGGCAATATTTCAAGTGATAAAATTTTGTGTTGATGATTCGAAAAAGGACGGGAAGATTTATTTCAGCACTGAATTAACTGGAGAGATGATCTCTATTACAATTCAAAATGAAGGCGGGGGGAACCTGGCTTTTGCGGATGGTGATGTCCTTGATTATTTCTATAATAAAAGTAAAATTAAAGAGGAAGAAACTGGTTTACTGCTTGCAAAAAAAATTATCAATGCCCACTCGGGGGAAGTTAATCTCGAAAGTATTAAGGGGGTTGGTTCTACTTTCAGAATTACTATACCTGTCGCCCACGAATAAAATCATTAAATATTATCTATAATGGATTATAATCTGATTACAATCCTTGGCCCCACTGCAACAGGTAAGACGAGGATTGCTGCCGAACTTGCAAGGGATATAAATGGAGAAATAATATCCGCAGATTCAAGGCAGGTTTACAAGCATATGGATATTGGAACAGGTAAAGATTTAATTGAATTCCAAAAAGCTAATGTTAGCTATCATCTGATAGACATAATTGATCCTTCCGAAGAATATAATCTTTTTAGATTTACAAAAAATTTTCAAATTTCATTCGAAGAAATAACAAAAAAAAATAAAATCCCTATTTTAGTCGGTGGAACAGGATTATATATTAGTGCTGTTCTACAGTCTTACAAACTCCCAGAAATTAATGATGAATCTGAATTAAAGAAACTAAGTTTGATGAGCAATTCGGAACTGAAACAAACATTGTTAGGATTGAAGCCAGTGGTTCACAATAAAACCGATTTAACAAGCAAGGATCGTTTGGTAAGAGCCATTCTGGTTGAAAAATCCCGTGGGAAAAATATAGAATCAATCGCTAACCTCCATTCACTTAATATCGGTATTAAACTAGACCGTGAAGAGATAAAGAAAAGAATAACCAAAAGACTAAAGGAAAGACTATCTGTTGGTATGATCGAAGAGGTGGAACAACTGTTGCAAAAAGGAATTTCTTCAGAAAAACTGAATTACTTTGGATTGGAATATAAATTTGTAAGTCAATATTTAGATGGAAAATTAAACTATAACGATATGTTTCAGAAGTTGAACAGTTCAATTCATAATTTTGCGAAAAGACAAATGACCTGGTTCCGAAAAATGGAACGGGAAGGCGTTAAGATAAATTGGTTTTCCCCAGATAATTACCTAGCAATAAAAAACTTTGTAACTACAAGATTGAATGAAACAGAAAATATATCCTGAAGAAGTTGTTAATTATCTAAAAGATAAAGCTATTAAGAAATGGGAACTTGAATGGATTGAAGTTTCAGGTATAGACCAGGTAATTGTGGTTCCTGCCATTTGTGAATTTCCAAATATCAAAAATCTACTTTCCTCTTTAATAAAAAATGATCGCTCAATTCTTCATAAGTCCCTTGTCATTTTTGTAATTAACAATTCAGCCTCCTCAAGTCACGAGATAAAAGAAGATAATAAAAAAAGTCTATCTCTAATGAGAGCAATAATAAATGGATCGAATTCTGATAAATTTGTTTATGAAATTTCGAAATCAGGAATTCAGATCGGAGTTCTGGATGCAGCATTAGAAGGAAAAGAATTTAAAGACAAACAAGCAGGTGTTGGATTAGCCAGAAAAATAGGTTTGGATCAGGCACTGAAAGTTTTTGATTATTCAAATCCGAATAAGAAAATATTGATTTCTTTAGATGCAGATTGTACAGTTGAAAAAAATTATATCAAAGAAATCAGGAGCTTTTTTAACATGCAAAATATTTCCGTTGCTAATATCGATTTCGAACATAATCTAGAAAGTGAAAAAAATAATATACGTGGTATCGTCTCTTACGAGATTTATCTGCGGCATTACGTTGTGGGTCTTTTATTTGCAATGTCACCATATTCTTTCCACACAATTGGCTCGACTCTGGTTTGCGACCACGAAGCTTATATAAAGGCAGGAGGAATGAATACTAGAAAGGCTGCTGAAGATTTTTATTTCCTGCAAAAGCTTGCCAAGCATTATAAAATTCATAAAATCACTTCAGCAAAAGTAAAACCTTCTGCAAGGGAATCTTGGCGTGTACCGTTCGGTACAGGAAAAAGCATGACTGACTATTTAACCGGTAAAAAGGAAATTTTACTTTATGATCCGGATAAATACATTGTTCTGAAAGAGTGGCTCGAGTTACTCAATTCTGATTTATCTTTAAACACTAATATAATTCTTAATGAAGCAAAAAAAATCCACTGTGAGTTATTTAACTTCCTCGAGAGCCGTGGATTTAGCAAAGACTGGGATCAGATTTTATCTAATAGCAAATCCGAAAAACAGCTAAATTACCAGAGGAAAAATTGGTTTGATGCTTTTAAAACACTTAAGTTAATGCATCATTTAAGAGATACTTCATTTCCAATGGTAGATATAAAATCAGGAGTTGAAAAGCTATTTAATATGGTTGGACATACAATTGAAATTGAAGATGACAAAAACAATAACAACTTTTACGAAGAATATTTGTCCGAATTAAAATTAGTTGAACACTCATTAACCAAAAACCTTGTGAATTAAAATACTTAAAAAATGATTATAAAATCGAAGCAGAACGAAATACAGGATTATCTTAAAGACGCCTCAAATACCAAAGGGTTTTGCGATGCTGTTGTATATCCAGAAAACACCACGGACATTATAAATATTTTACTTGATGCGAATAAGAAAAAAACAAAAGTAACGGTTTGTGGAAATAGAACCGGATTAACCGGTGCGAGCGTCCCGATGGGGGGAATAGTTCTCTCCACTGAGAAATTGAACAAGATTTTAGAAATAAATGCCGATAAAAAAATCGCGATTGTTGAGTCCGGAGTTTTGCTTTCTGATATCCTGAAAGGAATTAAATCAAAAAATTTATATTATCCGCCAGATCCGACCGAGCTTAATTGCTTCATCGGTGGAACGGTTGCAACTAATGCCTCCGGCTCAAAAACATTTAAATACGGACCTACAAGAGATTTTATCCTGGGGATGGAGATTGTTTTGCCAACAGGTCTAATTCTCAAGTTAAATCGAGGAGAAAATTTTGCGAAAAAAAATAATCTGATTCTCAAAACAAATTCAGGTAAAACCTACAAATTGAATCTCCCGGAAATGAAATCCATCCAAACGAAGAATGCTGCTGGATATTTCTGTAAAGAAAATATGGATGCTATCGATTTGTTCATCGCTTCTGAAGGAACGCTTGGAATAATTACCAAAATAAAATTGAAACTGCTTAAACCACCAGAAGATATAATTTCCTGTGTTCTATTTTTTAATGATGAGACCACCGCGATAAATTTTCTTGAAGAAGCAA
>JAPHUI010000185.1 GCA_026193755.1 Ignavibacteriaceae bacterium
AAACAGTGGATGTTCTAATTGAAATAATGAACACTGGAAGTTCAGATGCTATAGCAGTTGCGGGAGAATTACTATCAAACGATCCTTACATAACGATAAATACAAGTACACAAAGCTATGGCAATATTTCAGCTGGGGGAACCACGACTAAAGCTTTTAGTGTAACAGCGGACATTAATACTCCAACTGGTCATCCGACAGCTTTTGATTTTAATATTACAGCTTCATTAGGTATAACGGCAAGCGGATCATTCTCACTTGTTGTAGGTCAGATTCCGGTGCTTATTCTCTGTATGGATCCTAATCATAATTCAAGTCCGGCAATAATGGCTGCACTTGATTCTAATGGAGTTGCCTACGATTATCAGAATTCAGTGCCTGCTGATCTCAGTTTGTATACTTCAATCTTTATTTGTTTAGGAATCTATAGCAACAATCATGTGTTATCTTCATCTGAAGGACAGATTTTAGCAGATTATCTGAACGCAGGTGGAATGATTTATATGGAAGGCGGAGACACCTGGTGTTTTGATTCTCAGACTGCTGTACATACAATGTTTAATATAAATCCTATCAGTGATGGAAGTAGTGATATGGGAACTGTGCTTGGACAAGCAGGTTCATTCACTGAGGGAATGAGCTTTTCATACGTTGGAGAGAATAGTTACATGGATCGTATATCTAACATAACACCGGCGCAACTGATATTTAGCAACCAATCACCAAGTTATGGCTGTGCAGTTGCTTATGATGCAGGCGGTTACAAAACGATTGGTACATCTTTCGAGTTTGGTGGTTTGTCAGATGGAACCTTTCCATCAACTAAAAAAGAGTTAATGGCAAAAATAATTGAATTTTTCGGATTGAATTTTGTACCGGTTGAACTGGTTTCATTCAACGCAGATGTTGATGAAAACAGAATTAAACTTAAATGGGAAACTGCAACAGAAACTAACAACTCCGGATTTGTAATTGAACGAAGCGGTGATAATAAATCTTTTGAACGCATTGGATTTATAGAAGGAAAGGGTACAACAACCGAAAAGCAGGAATATACTTTCGTTGATGCAAGTGTAACCGGCAAGGGTAAATTCTATTACAGGTTAAAGCAGCTTGACCTCGACGGAACAGAATCATACTCTGATGTGCTGGAGGTTGATTATGCAATGGTACCGAAAGTATTCAGTCTCTCACAGAATTACCCAAATCCCTTTAACCCAACTACGACTATCCGTTTCGGAATTCCGAAGGAAGTGAAAGTAACTCTAATAATTTACGATATGCTTGGTTCTGAAGTTACGACGATTGTAAATGAAAAAATGGTTCCCGGGTATTATGAGTACCAGTGGAATGCATCAAATTTAGCAAGCGGAGTTTATTTCTATCGATTGACTGCTGGCAACTTTATTAGCACAAAGAAGCTTTTGTTATTGAAGTAATTTAATTCGCTTTACTGTTTTTTCATTAACCCCGTCTTATCAAAGGCGGGGTTTTTTATTTTATTTAAAGTATTACTGGAAACGTTCGGAAAGATTAAAAGTAATTTTTTAAGTAATTTTACAAGAACAAAATAAAATTTTAGAAGGAGTCAGATGAACAGAATGTTTTTTCCACTTTTAGTAATAGTTTTACTTACCTGTTCCCCTTTATTTTCACAGGATGATCAACACTCTTCAGAAATAAATAGCTCTGTGCCTGAGCTTTTTGATTTTCACGAAGTTATTTACCCTATCTGGCACACTGCTTATCCAGAAAAAAATTATTCAATGTTCAAAGAACTTCTGCCGGATGTTAATTCCGGTGCTGAGAAAATTTACTCTGCCGTTCTTCCCGGGATCTTACGTGATAAGCAAGCGGAATGGAATGAAGGAGTAACCAAATTTCGATCTTCAGTTGAAAGATATAACAAAGCAATGCAGGGAACCGATGAAGATGAGATGTTAAAGTCAGCGGAAGAACTTCACTCTGATTTTGAAATGCTTGTTCGAATAATAAAACCAGTTACTAAAGAAGTCGATGAATTCCATAAAGTTCTTTATATGATTTATCATCACTACTGGCCAAATAAAGATATGGAGGAGTTCGGCACCGCCGTAGATGAATTGGAAATGCGCGCAGAAGAATTGAACAAATGTAGTTTACCTAAATGGGCTTCGGATAAATCGGATGAATTTAAAGACCAGTCACAAAAGCTATATGATTCTACCAAACACCTTAAAGCAATGAAAAATGCTAACGCAGACGATTCCGAGATTGAAAAGGCAATTGAAAATGTTCACAATAATTATGTCGCTCTTGAAAGACTTTTTGACGAGTAATTAGCCTGATAATGATGAAAAAAGAATCTTCTACTTGATCTCATAAAATTATTTGAGTAATAATTTGCAAATAACCGTGGGATTTACTTTTTAATTCTAAATACATAAATCTTGTTTTTTAATCAAGGTCCAAAGAAGAATCAGGTATGTGTTGTTTAATTGGCTTTCGCGGTTGCGACTACTAATTTTCTTCCTTTTAATTCCATTCCATTCAATGCTTTGATTGCACTGTTTGCATCATTCTCGTTTTCCATTTCAACAAAACCAAAACCTTTTGATCGACCGCTCTCTTTGTCGGTTATAACTTTAGCAGAAATTACATTACCATGAGGTTTAAAAGTGTCTGACAGTTCACTATCTTTAAGTGTATATGGAAGGTTTCCTACATATAATTTAGTGTTCACCATTATCCTTTATTTTTATGAATGTATATTGTTAATTAAAATTCTGTTATAAGATAGCACTAATTATTCAAATTCCAAATGAATATAATTTTATAAAAATATTTCTTTGATGTTAAATGGTGGGGGATTAAGAAAAGGAGCTTAATAGTCTTTGCAAAAAAAAGCCGAAGGGTAAATTCTCCGGCTAATGTTTGAATTAAAACTCAACTTTCTTTTGATACTTCAAAGCATATTCATAGACAAGTGTACTTGCTACAAATATCGAAGAATATGTACCAATAATAATTCCAAAGAATAAAGTGAAGGCAAAACCGCGAAGGACCTCACCGCCGAATATTAAAAGCACCAGAACTGTCAATAAAGTTGTACCACCTGTTAATACGGTTCTGCTCATCGTCTGGCTGACACTTGTATTTATTACATCGAATAGAGGTCTTGTTTTGTGAATTTTTAAATTCTCCCTGATTCTATCAAAAACAATAACTGTGTCGTTGATAGAATAACCGATAAGAGTTAAGAATGCAGCAACGATGGTTAAGTCGATATCGAGATTCAAACCTGGAACAAATCCGTAGAGTGCCGCAAAAAGTCCTAAGGTAATAAGCACGTCGTGGAATAACGCAGCAACTGCACCAAATGCAAAAATAAATTTAAATCTGAATCCCAAGTAAACCAGTATTGCAATAAGCGCAAAGAATATCGCTAGCACAGCGTCACGCTTTAATTCTTCACCTATTTTAGGTCCAACCCTGTCTTCCTTTAAGACAGTAAAAGAATTGTTTTTTATTTTCTCTCTAAGATTTTCTTTAATCCAGTCAGCTATTCCTACACTGACAAGCATTTGTTTATTAGTTGGCTCTTCCGAAACTCTACCTGATTGAAATCCTGCTTCGAATAATCCGTCTATTATTTTGTTTGCTGTATCAGGATTTTCAAAAGCATAAGTAACTGAGCTTGCTGTGGAATCTACAATCTTTCTTGGTACTCCGGGCATTATTTTTTCGATTTCCTTCTCAATACCTGAAATTACGTTTGGAAATACTGCTTTAGGAATTACCTGTATCTCTGTTCGAATCATAGCCCCTGTTTCGCTGCCAAAAGTTTTTACTTCAATATTTCCCAAACCAATGTTTTCAACATCTGTTCTAACTTCGGTTATGTTAACGGGTTTTTCGAATTGAAGAACTATTTCGCTTCCGCCTTTGAAATCAATTCCGAAATGAAATCCTCTTGTAAATGCAGCTATCACGCCTAAAAGAAATAACCCTCCTGAAACTAAGTATGCGTATTTTCTTTTTCCGAGGAAATCGTAGTTAAAATTTTCAAAAAATCTCATAGTAAAAGAGAACTCCTTAATCCTTAATTGTTAACCTACTGTTACTGGAATATTTTTGGCAACCATAATGTCTAATGCTATTCTTGTAATTACTAATGCGCTAAATAAACTGGTTGCTATTCCTATCATTAATGTTAATGCGAAACCCTGAATTGGACCTGTTCCAAACTGGTAAAGAATAATACCGGTGAAGAACGTAGTTATATTTGAGTCAATTATAGCAGAGTAAGCACGTGAGAACCCACTGTCAATAGAAGCTTTTATTGTTTTCCCTGTTCCCATTTCTTCTCTTATTCTTTCAAAAATAAGCACGTTTGCATCTACTGCCATACCAATGGTCAGAATTATACCGGCAATACCCGGAAGAGTTAGCGTTGCTTTAAATCCGGCTAATATTCCAAGAATGAAAAGTATTGTAAAAATTAGTGCCGCTGATGCTATCGTTCCCGATTTACGATAATAAATTATCATAAAAAATCCTACCAGTACGTAACCGAGAAATACTGATGTGAGACCTTTATTTATAGAGTCCTCACCAAGAGAAGGACCGACAGTTCGCTCTTCAATAATATCTACTGGTGCCGGAAGTGCACCGGCTTTAAGAACAATTTCTAGAAGCTTTGCTTCGTTTAAATCTGCCATTCCCTCAATCTGTGATCTTCCACCCGGAATTTTACCTTTAACTACAGGTGCAGAAAAGATAGCACCATCAAGCATAATAGCAATTCTTTTACCTACGTTTGCACCTGTTATTCTTGCCCATTCTGTCGCACCCTCTGAATTCATCGTCATTGTTACAATTGGTGTTGAAGTATTCGGATCAATATTTGCCTGTGCATCTGTTATTACTCCGCCAGTGAGTTCCGGTTCTTTGTTTACAAGAAACATTTTATAGTAGTCTTTACCGTTTGCATCTTTATCAGTCTTTGCAGAAAATTTAAACTCGACATTATTAGGAATTACCTTTTGAACATCCGGTCGCTTTAACATCAACTCAAGCTTATTTCTTTCGTCGGCGTGAACATATGCTTCCGAGGTCCTGCCCTGTGGATCTAACAGGGCTATCGAAAAAAACGGATGTTGTTTTTTAAACTCTTCATCTGAGAGTTCAGTTTGATTAGCAGCAGTATCTTCTGAAGTAACAGATGAATCTTTTTGAATTGTTTCGTTTTCGTTGTCTGCAGTAACCTCGGTTGAATCCTCAACTTTACCAGCTAACACATCATCGATTCTCTGCATTATTGGAAATGCAAAATCAGGGTCGCGTACAATTCTGAATTCTAAAAGCGCTGTTCCTTGCAGGAGTTGTTTAGCTTCTTCTTCACGCGCAACACCGGGCAGCTCAACAATAATTCTTCTGCTTCCCTGTCTCTGAATAGAAGGTTCACTTACTCCATACTGATCTACTCGATTACGAATAATTTCCATAGCACGGTTAACAGCATCTTCGGTACTTTTGTTCAGCTCGGAAACTATTTTGTCATCATCGTCTCTTATTGAACCAAAATACCTGCTTAAACGTATCCCTCTATCACTAAATTTTTTTGCAACAATATCAACCAAAGGCTCATCAGTTTGCTCTGATTCTTTTTCTGCTTCTGCTATTACTGTCTTGAAAACCTCGTCCGGATTTTTCGCTAGTTTTTCAATCAACTTGCCCGTATTGACTTCAAGAACTACACGCATACCACCTTGCAGGTCTAAACCTAATTTAATTCGGTTTTCTCTGTTTTTTACAATTTGCGGATTCGCAGCAAGGATACTGTCTTCTTTGACTTTTAATAAATTATCAATTTGTGTTTTTGACAGATTTGGATCGTTCTTTTCAAGCTGTTCTTTGTCGGTTTCCAGAGTCTGTTTTATTTCTTTCCCATTCTGGTAATCCAGATAAGTAGGATATAATAAATAGACGGAAAATAAAATCGCCGCGATAATAATAATAAGTTTAAATCTAAATTCTTTCATATCTGAATAATTGAAGTGATTTGAAAATATAAAAATGAACTAACAAAATTAGGGGTTGACTCTTACAAAGTCAATTAAATTAGTGGGCATATTGCTGTAACCTAAAATCTTGAAACAGCAGTTTTTAGTAACAAAGAGAATTTTTTAGCTACATTTTTTGCGGTTTCAGTAACTTCACTGTGTGATAGCTTCTGCCTGGAAATTCCAGCTGCCATATTGGTAATACAGGAGATTGCTGCAACCTCCATATTAAGAAATGTTGCAAAAACAGCTTCGTGGACAGTTGACATTCCAACCGCATCTGCCCCGAACCTGCTGACCATGCTAATTTCTGCCGGCGTTTCATAGCTTGGTCCTTTTGAATACCAATAAGTCCCCGAATGTAAAGGTATTTTAATCTCTTTAGCGCTATCCATAAAAATTTCATTCATTCTTTTCGAAGGACAATTAAGGAAATTATTTCTTACTTCAATCGATGTAACCCCGATAAGAGAGGTTATTTCTTTATTCAATTGAAGTGCATTAAAAGAATCGATTAGCATTAAATCTCCCGGGGCGAAATTTCTATTAACACCTCCGGCGGCATTTGTAAAAATAATTTTTTTGCAACCTAACTTGTTACTCAAAAGTACTCCAAGAAGACAATCACTTATTTTATAACCTTCATAAAAATGAAGACGCCCCTGAAAAATTAATATATTTTTCTTTTCAACTTTTGAAAAATGAATTGCTCCCTGGTGTCCTTTAACTGTTGTTTTCGGATATCCGGGAATTTCCGAAGTAGATAGACTTTTTATTTTTTTTGTTGAATCAGCAAATTCACCAAGCCCGCTTCCAAGTACTATTGCTATATCGGGAGTAAAAGGTGATTCTTTTTTAAGGTAAGAAATTGCTTCCTGATATTTGAAGTTCAGATCAATCATTAGCTAAATAATAATCCTGCAAGAGTAGCGGTCATTAATGTTGCTAGCACACCTCCCGCAACTGCTTTAATTCCGAGAGCTGCAATATCTGATTTTCTATCGGGGGCTAAGGGTCCTATCCCTCCAATTTGAATCGCGATCGAGCTGAAGTTTGCAAACCCGCATAATGCGTATGTTAACATCAAAACACTTTTTTCGCTAATTATTTTTCCTGCTTCAACAAGTATCCCCATTTCGGTGTACGCAACAAATTCATTAAGAACTACTTTAATACCAAGCAAGCTTCCGAAGTTTAATGCATCTTCCCACGGTACACCGATTCCGAACGCGACAAATTGCAGCACTACCCCGATTAGAAGTTGAAAGCTCAAGGGTTGTCCGAATTTATTCATCAGGTAAGCATTAACATTTATTAAATCACCAAACCCGTTCAACAAATAATTTATAAGTGCAATAAGTGCAATGAATGCAAGCAGCATAGCACCAACATTTATTGCAAGTTTCCATCCATCAGCAGCACCATTAGCTGCAGCTTCAATAACGTTTGATGCATTTTTTTCTACTTCAATTTTTACTGTTCCTTTTGTAACCGGATCACCTGTTTCCGGAAA
>JAPHUI010000380.1 GCA_026193755.1 Ignavibacteriaceae bacterium
AGTTATTTCTGTGGACGGTGTGCCAGGATATGCATAAACTCCTGACATTCCTCCGTCAATTGCACCTTGAGCAATCGCCTCAGCTCCCAAAAGAAGAAGTTTTTCCATGTTTATCTCGCTGTTTTCGGTTAGATTAAAATGTCTTGCGTTGTAGGACAAAAAAAATTTCTATTCGAAAAATAAGGATTATAGTACTAAGAGGTAAAAGATATAAATGAAAAATTCAGGTTATTTCTTTGGCTGATAGCGATTTTTTAATTCTAGTAGTGTAGAATTGGTAGGATATTTACTAATTAATTCATCAAAAAGTAATTTTGCTTTCTCATTTTTTCCTGTTTCATAATAAAGAGTAAGCAGGTTAATTTGGGGTTTGAAATAATTTGGGAACAGCGATTTCATTCTTTTAAAACTCACTTCCGCACTATCTAAAGCACCTGAAACTTCATAAATGGCAGCAACATTGTTTAAGATAATAGGATTGAAGGGAGCCATCTCTCTTGCAGCAAGATCATTAATAATAGCTTCCTGGTAATTGTGTAAATAATAATTGGCAATACCACGGTAATAATCAACCGGCTGCTTTGAGGCATCGAGCGGATATAAAATTCTTGAAACATTATCAAGTTTCTGCATCATAAAGACATACTGTCTTCTTGCTTTAAGAAACATCGCTTCACCTAAGTTTATCTCAGACCGTAACTTAAAATAAGAAGTACTTCCACCTATAATAATTAAGGCAATAAGTGTCCACTTTAAATGTTTGAATTTCACATTTAAAGCATACCTTTCGGTATCTTGAAAATTAATCAACACCGTACCTGCTGCAACTGCTGCAAGGAAGAACGAGGAAAACTTATAATTTGGAAACGCGATCAAAGAGTATGCAGCGGTAATTAAAAAAGTTAATAAAAGCGGAAAATATTTTTCGTTGTTCCTAATTCTCCTAAAAAGAGAAAAGGCAATAGTAAAATAAATTAGCAGAAAAACCAGTGCTGCTGAAATACCATTTTCGGCAAAAAGTTCAAGAAAATCATTATGAGCATGAATGTTATGTACATACGTAATGTTTTCATCATTAAAATAACTGCCAAAGTATTTAGGATAGTAACCACTCCATTTATATAACCCAATACCTGCAATTGGATTCTCTTTGATCATCTGCAAAGAAGCATCCCAGAAATTCATTCGGAGAACATTACTCTTAAAATCAGTATCGAAAATAGTTTTTGTTGTTGACTCAAGATCCGGTCTTTCGGTTTCTTTAACTGGAATCAACGAAATCATAAATGAAATTACAAGAACAAATAAAACAGGAAATAATACTTTTAGCCCGGTTCCTTTTTTCTTTTTAATCAAAACAAAAAGAATGTAAATAATTGCAACGACAAGCAGAATAATAATCCCCGATCGATTTCTTGTAAAAAGAAAAAATGAAACATTAATAACTGCGGCTAAAATAAGGAATATTTTTCTATCCTTTCCGACATATTCTTTCAGAATTAAAAAGAATGGCAGTGATGAAAGAAGATATTCAGCAGCAAAGCTTCTGTGACCTAATGTTGAACCTGGCGGAATGAATGTGGGTAAAGGAATTATTTTTATTTGAAAGACTTCGAGCACACCTACAATGCTGAACAAAATTGAAACAATTACAACCGAATAGGAAACCACTTTAAAAAATTTTTCCTCTCCAAGCATTATAAGCAGAAGAGCAGACTGAAGTAGAATTGTTAATGGAATAATTATGTCACTCAATTTAAGGAATAACAAATTAGCTGAACCATTAATAAATGCAGTTAAAAAAGTTACCGGAAGAAGGAAAATCAGGACTGAAAGAAATTTATTAAGTGGCAAAACTAAACCAGATTTATATTTCGCTATAAACACAGCGAACAGGAGCAGAGCTACCGAAAAGAAAAACATTCTTTGAACAACATCCATTTCATAAACAACTATAGAATACGTTACCGGGGAAAGAAATGTGATTCCGAATAAAATACTTATTCCGCCATTTGACTGTTTCTTAGACATATGTTTTAGAATATTACTAAAATTCCATTCTATGAGCTTGTTAAATTTTCCTCTGTCAACTGTTTTTGAGGGTCAATTCACTTGAGAAAAATAATAATATTTTCTTAACTTGTTAACCAGATTAAACAAACCTATTCAATAAACATAAATATATTTAGTTTTTGAGCAGTGAACTTAAAATAAATTCTCTGAGACAAGGTATTATTCGTACCCTGGCTTATTATGATATTTTTTCTTATCCATTAACGGCATCAGAGGTCTATTACAATCTTAGGGAAAACCATACTACTTCTGAAGAAGTAAGAAAAGAGCTCGAGA
>JAPHUI010000222.1 GCA_026193755.1 Ignavibacteriaceae bacterium
ACAACAAATTTTATTGAACTGCACGGCGACAGACATTACCGTGATGATAAAGCGATTGTTGGTGGATTTGTCCAGCTTGATGATTATAAAGTAATGATGATCGGACATCAGAAAGGTCGGGATACTAAGTCAAATGTGTATAGAAATTTTGGAATGTCAAATCCTGAGGGTTACAGAAAAGCTTTGCGATTAATGAAACTCGCTGAAAAATTTAACAAACCAGTTATAACCATGCTCGACACACCCGGAGCTTATCCCGGTCTTGAAGCAGAAGAAAGAGGGCAGGCAGAAGCAATTGCAAGAAATCTTTTTGAGATGAGCAGGTTGCGGGTTCCCATTATCGTCTGCATAATTGGTGAAGGTGCAAGTGGTGGTGCATTGGGTATTGGAATTGGTGACAGGATTCTTATGCTTGAAAACTGTTGGTATTCTGTTATTAGTCCGGAATCTTGTTCAAGTATTCTTTGGAGAAGCTGGGATTATAAAGAGCAAGCAGCAGAAGCCCTTAAGCTTACAGCAACTGATCTGTTGGAACAAAAGATTATTGACAGAATAATTCCTGAACCTTTAGGTGGCGCACACAAAGATCACAATAAAGCGGCAGAAAATCTGAAAAGTGCTTTACTTGAAGAACTAGCCCTATTGGTAAAAATTAAGCCGGATAAACTTGTTCAGAATAGAATTGATAAATTTGGAAGTATGGGTCCATTTACTGAATAATATTCATCGAGTAAAATCGTTTTGATTTACAATAGAAAAAATTTCGCAATCCCGGATTAGTCGGGATTTTTTATTTTTGATACCAACCAGAATAAAAATTATTTAATATGCTAATACATAAAACAACTCTCCGGGTTCGTTACGCAGATACTGACCAGATGCATTATGCCTATAACGGAAAATATTTTGAGTATTTCGAGGTTGGCAGAACAGAAATGATGCGGGAAGAAGGACTAACTTACCGAACCATCGAAGAGAACGGTTACCAGATGCCGGTTCACGAAGCATTCCTGAAATTTAAAAATCCTGCTTTTTATGATGAACTTTTGGAAGTCGAAACAAGGGTTGAAAAACTTCCTTTAGCCAATGTTCATATTGATCATACTATTCGTAGTAAAGAAAGAAATATCGTAATTGCCGAAGGTTATATAGAACTGGCATTTATAAAAAAGAATACAAAAAAGATTACACGCGCACCTGAATTTTTTATTGACGCGTTGAAGAAATACTTCATAGAGGAATAGTTGAAAAAATATTTTCCAGATTGTATTAGAAATGTTTGATAAGCTAAAGGAACTGACGAAGGATACTGCAATCTATGGTATCAGTACCATGGTTGGAAGGTTTTTAAATTTTATACTTGTCCCTTTTTATACAAACATTTTTGCACCTTCAGATTACGGAATTGTTCAGCTTCTTTATTCATACGTCGCCATCCTGAATATTGTTTTCATTTATGGGCTTGACTCTGCTTATCTTAAATTCGCAGCGTTTAAAGATATTGGTGATGATAAAGACAACTTTTCAACACCTTATATCGCAGTTTTTGCTACATCGCTCCTGATCAGTTTATTAATTGTCATCAATGTAAATGTTATTGGAACTTCTTTTGGAATTCCAGCGCAATATAATTATCTGATCTATTTAGCAATTGCTATAATTTTTGTAGATGCAAATGCAGTAATTCCATTTTTAAAACTCAGGCTTGAACGTAGAGCGAAAATATTTTCTCTCTTTAAGATTATAAATATTTGCGTAAATATTTTTCTGAACCTTTATTTAATCCTTGTTCTTAAATGGGGCATCGAAGCAGTTTTTGTAAGTAACTTAATTGCTACAGTCGTTTCACTCCTTCTCGTTTCGCCAACAATAATTAAGAATTTTAAATTCAAGTTTCATACTTTGTTATTTAAGAGAATGCTTAAGTTTGGATTGCCCTTCCTGCCAGCCGGTTTTGCTGTTATGTTAGTCCAGGTGATTGATGTTCCAATACTTCAAAAGCTTACAGACCTAAGGACGGTAGGTATTTACAAAGCGAACTACAAGCTTGGAATTTTTATGATGCTCTTTGTAAATATGTTTCAGTATGCATGGCAGCCTTTCTTCCTGCAAAATGCTAAGGACCCAAGTGCGAGGGAGATGTTCTCGAAAGTCCTGACTTATTTCGTTTTGGTTGGAAGTATTTTATTAATCGTTCTTTCACTTTTTATAAATGATGTTGCAAAAATTCAAATCGCTGGTTATTCTTTGATTGGTTCCGAATACTGGTCAGGTCTCAATATTATTCCGATTGTTCTACTTGCATACTTAATTAATGGTATGTATGTTATTTTTTCCGCAGGTATTTATATTGAAGAGAAAAGTATTTATGTACCTATAATTACTGGTTTAGGAGCTTTAGTTAATGTGGTCGCAAATTTTATTTTAATTCCGGTTTTAAATATAACGGGCGCAGCCTTAGCAACTCTGGCTGCTTATTTTGTAATGGCTCTGGGATACTATTATGTAACTCAGAAGTTTTATAAAGTTAAATATGAATTGAAAAGGATTGGACATATTTTTCTTGCGGTATTATTAGTGGGGATTTTATTCTACTACCTTCGTTCAACAGGTAATCTATATTTTATCTACAAGATGATTCTATTGATTTTATTTACACTGTATTTATATTTTGTTGCCATAAACCGAAACGAGATAAAATTAATTAGAACGAAATATGCTGAAAGCCGGAGAAAGAAAAAGTGATGGATAAACCTGTTGAGATTAAATTCAAAAGACTTAGAAAGGAATTGAATCACATACCTTTACCATCCTATGCTACTAAAGGAAGTTCGGGATTAGACATTTACGCTGCACTCGAAAAGCCTATTACCTTATTCCGCGGTGGTATTGAAATGATACCGACGAATATTTCTGTGGAAATTCCTGAAGGCTATGAAATCCAGGTTAGACCGAGAAGTGGTCTTGCTGCAAAGCATGGAATTGGAATTTTAAATTCCCCCGGAACAATTGATTCTGATTACAGGGGGGAAATAAAAATTATAATCATTAACTTTGGTAAGGAAGATTTTATTATTCAACCTGCCGAAAGAATTGCTCAACTTGTCGTATCAAAAGTTTACTCGGCAAAATTCATCGAAACAGAAGAGCTTAATGATACCAAAAGGGGTGAAGGTGGTTTTGGGCATACAGGTCGCTGAATAATAAATTTCTTCATTTCGTTGTAATTTAATTTTAAATGATTAATTTATAATTGTTACAACTCACTGCTAAATAATTCACAAGTTTTTTATCTGATGTCAGAATTTATTCATCTCCATAATCATAGTCATTACAGTCTGCAGGATGGTGCCTGCACGGTTGATGGACTGATACGTGCAGCAAAGAAATTCAATATGAAATCAGTTGCACTTACAGATCATGGGGTACTTTATGGTATTATTGAATTTTATAAGAAGGCTACTAAAGAAGGAATTAAACCAATACTTGGAATGGAAGCTTACGTCGTTGCTGAAGGGAACAGGTTTGAGCGGAAAAGTTCTCAATCAAATGGTGATGGAAGAAGAAGAAAGAATTACAACCATCTTATTTTACTTGCCAAAAACATTGAAGGTTATAAAAATTTAACAAGACTTTCTACACTTGGTTTTACAGAAGGATTTTATTACAGACCCCGAATTGATCTTGAACTTTTAAGGAAATACTATGAAGGTTTGATTTGCACTTCCGCTTGTGCTGGTGGTGTTGTTTCAACTCACCTTGTGCATGGTGATTTCAATAAAGCAAAAGATGTTGCTCAGACCTACAAAGAAATCTTTGGTGATGATTTTTATCTCGAGATCCAGAATCATAATATGGAAGTAGAGAAACCAATTCTTCAAAACATGCCGAAGATAGCGAAGGAACTCGGAATAAAATTAGTTGCTACAAATGATTGCCACTACATAGAAGCTGATCATGCAACAGCTCACAATATTCTTCTCCTACTTGGCGACAAAATGGAAGATGAAAACTATACAAGACTTCGGTACGGAACTAACCAGGTATATTTTAAATCTGCAAAAGAGATGGTTGAACTTTTTAAAGATTATAATGGTGCAATCGAAAGTACTCTTGAGATAGATTCCAAGGTTGATTTAAAACTTGATTTTAATCAATACCATTTTCCAAATTTTCCAATTCCGGAAGAATCTCCTGCAAAAACTGCGGATGAATATTTTGAACTGCTTGCCTGGAAAGGGTTAGAGAAAAAAAATCTTGATTATACTAAAGAGGTTGAGGAACGATTCAAATACGAAATTGATACTATTAAAAAGATGGGATTCTCAGG
>JAPHUI010000358.1 GCA_026193755.1 Ignavibacteriaceae bacterium
GTCCCAGTTTCTCTGAATGTTGCAAATGGTGTGTTTTGGTAAATTTCCTTTTTTGAAGTTACTCTATCCGGAACTTCGATTTTTATTTTTTTCCCTGTAGCCGGATCCTCAAACTCTTTTATGCTAACAAACTCTTTGCTCTCATAAATTGTTTCTTTACCTGATTCCATTGCATCTGCACCGTCTTTTAAAAAGGGAGTCCAGCAAGGAAATTTCGGAGTTTCTTTTTTATAATTTACCTGGTATTCAACAGTTAAATTTTTATCTCCGTCATAAACATCACCATCCATTTCAAGATATAATTTGTCAGTCACAACCTTTCCTTTGATCTTAAACTTCCGGTTCTCTGGTCCATCTTTCAAACCTTTATAATAATATTGAACCTGTGTTACTCCCGGAATAGAAAGAACTAAACCAAATGGTGCGCTTCCAAGTGCAGCCTGAAACATTGCGGCATCAAGAATATCGGGACCAAACTGCATTACGAGTTCTTCAAGAGTTGTTGGACCATATTTATTTCCCGCAACGACCGACGCACCTGCACCACATTTACAAAGTTCTTCTCCTTTTTGCGATTCAAGCTCTATTCCCTTCATTTTTTCTTTGTACTTTTCTGAGAGTTTACTCAACACTTGATCAACCAATTCCTCCAGAGCCATCTTACCTAATGATTCAGGACCTTCCTGATTAAGCAATCCTCCAATCAATGAGCAACTCATATCAGTACCAAAATTATACTGCCCTGTTGCACATCTGTTCAAAAGTACTGAAGAAGCTAATTCGCGGATATCCTCTGAATTAGAAGCTTCAACACACCAATTCTCAACAAATGCTACAATTTCTTCATCGGTTACACTACCAGGATCAGAAATACATTGCTTCGTAAACGAAGAGAATTCCTCCAACGAACCGGCGTAATTTGCATACTCTTCAGCCCATTCTCTGTTAAAACTAGTTATCGCTTTTTTACTAAGTTCACCCGCCCATTTAAATATTGATGGAATCTTATCCATCATATTAATAGCTTCGTTAACCTGTTTTGTTAATGCTGCAAGTCCGCAGAGATTGGGAATTAGATCGTATGTAATTATTCCCTCCCCTTTAACATTTCCGTTCTCATCAATATTTAAATAGAAATGCGTGGTATGAGTAACCATTAAAGACATAATGATTTTCTCATTCTCAAAAGGCAAGTTTATTTTCCCCTTAACAAATTGTTTCCCAAAATCCCCTGCAGATTGTTTGAAACGAATTTCCCAACCCCAACCTGTTCCAACCCAATCACCAATATATGCATCAATTGATTGATAGTTTTCTTCCTTTGTACTCCCGAACTGACTCGGTGTTTGAGAAAATAAGTTCGTGATAATAAATATTGAGATTAAAAAAATCAAAGTTTTCATTTTCTTTTTCCTCCCTGAATTAAATAAAATCGATTTTTATTTTAACATTACCATCTTTCTTGTTTCAATAAAATTATTTGTTTTTAATTGATAGAAATAAATCCCGCTTGATAATCCTTTTCCATTGAATTCAACTTTATATTCTCCTGTAGTAAGTTCTTCGTTAACTAAAGATGCGACTTCGTTTCCGAGAATATCATAAACTTTTAAACTCACAAATCCAGAATTTACAATACGAAACTCAATATTTGTAATGGGATTAAACGGGTTAGGATAGTTTTGGGAAAGTGTAAAGTCATTAACAGTTAGCTGTTCATTTCCTGGTTTAATGCCACTAACAAGAGTTCCGCCATCTATAGTTTTTAGTATAGATCCACTAGACCCGACCACATAACCTGTATCGTTCCCAGGGAAATGTAAACCAAGAAAATTAATTCTTGTAAACTGCTGAACAGACCACGTTGAACCCTCATCAGTTGTCCTTGCAACAGCACCACCAAAACCAACAGCCAGACCAATTCCATCATCTTTAAATTGAATAGATTGTAATTCAGATATGGGTGCAAAAGAAATATTCTCCCAGTTTGTCCCACCGTCTGTGGTTCGGTATATAATTCCGGAGGCACCAACGATGCAGCCGACATTTGCATCAATAAATGAAACGTCGTTAAGATCGCTTTGTGAATTAAGGGGAAGAACCAGCCACGTTAACCCACCGTCTGTTGTGTTCATAACTTTTCCGGAAGTTCCAACAGCAAAACCAATATTATTGTCAACAAAGTAAAGTGAGTTCATATAACCACTTACCGGAGTGGTTTTAAGTTCCCAGTTTTGTCCTGCATTAGTTGTTCTAAAAATAGCGTTACTCGATCCACTAATGAATCCAACGTTGGATGAAGTAAAGAAAACAGATTGCAA
>JAPHUI010000061.1 GCA_026193755.1 Ignavibacteriaceae bacterium
GTATGGGAGATAAAATTCTCATTTCCATCATTCTCATACCAGGCAATTTTATCATCAAAAACAGAAGCAGAAAGTACATCCACATCCCCGTCTCCGTCCACATCCACCGCATAAACATCTTCGGCGGCTTTCGCATCAGTTGTGATTGTATGGGGTATAAATTGCACTTGAGGAAAAATTTTGGGGGTCAGACTAAAAACAATTATTAACAGAACTGAATAGACTTTCATAATCCCTCCTAAAGATTAAAATAAAACATAAACATATCTTAACCTACACCTTGGGGGAAGCACAATATTCTGAAAGGAATTTTTAGAGTAACGGTATTCTACACGTTTCTCCTAAGGGGTAAAACCACTTTAATAAATTTGCAAAAATTTCGCTTAATAAGAAAGCAACTTTTGGTGAATGGCATATAAAAGGAATGGACTTCGTGCTTTTTAAAGCATCAGAGAAATACTAAACTTCCTTACTCAACTTCTCAATAACATCAAGAGATTTTATCCCATCGGCTTCAGCACTGAAGTTAGTGATGATCCTGTGACGGAGAACGGGAAGCATTGCAAGTTTAACATCATCAATATTGGGCGAATATCTTCCCTGGATAACAGCACGGGTTTTAGATGAAAGTATCATATATTGGGATGCTCTCGGACCGGCACCCCAGGTAATCCAGTCTTTTATAAATTGAGGTGAGTTTCCATTTGTCGGACGGGTCATGTTTGCGACTTTAACTGCAAACTCAACTACGTTATCAGCAACGGGAACTTTTCTAACAAGATCCTGAAATTCAATTATTTCATTTGCATTTAAAACTTTTTCAAGTTTTGCTTTGTATTCGCTGGTAGTTGTTTCAACTATCCTAATTTCCTCTTTATAGGAAGGATAATCGAGCCAAAGATTAAACATAAACCGGTCAAGCTGTGCTTCCGGTAAAGGGTAAGTTCCCTCCTGCTCAATCGGGTTTTGTGTTGCTAGAACAAAAAATGGCTGAGGTAATTGATATTTTACTCCTGCGGCGGTTACATTGTATTCCTGCATTGCTTCAAGCAGAGCTGCCTGGGTTTTTGGAGGAGTTCTATTAATTTCATCAGCAAGAATAATATTTGCGAAGATTGGTCCGGAAATAAATTTAAAATTTCTTTTTTTGGATACTGCATCCTCTTCAATTATTTCTGTGCCGGTAATATCGCTTGGCATTAAATCGGGTGTAAACTGAATCCTGCTGAACTTTAAATCCAGTACCTCCGAAAGGGTTTTTATAAGAAGGGTTTTTGCGAGCCCCGGAACTCCAACCAGCAAACAATGTCCTCTCGAGAAAAGTGAAATTAAAAGCTGGTCGATTATTTCATCCTGACCAACAATCACTTTGGCAATTTCGGATTTAACCTGTTTTATTTTTTCTGAAAGCTTTTCTACAAGCTCAACATCTTTTGTTCCGGCTGAATTTTCTCTCAAATCTTATTTCCTTATTACTTTATTTAAAGCCTGACTTCCCAATAAATTTTATCTTTGAGAGTGGCTAACCATTTATCGTACTGCTTTTGTTTTTTGTATTCATCGGCAAGCTTTTTTAGCTCTGGATAATCTTCTTCCAGACTTGCAGGATGCTGCGGAATTCTTGATTTCAGATATACGATGTGATAACCATAATTACCCTGCCCGTAATCTATTCTCTTGGGAAAGCTGATTTCACCTTCTTTAAGTTTAGAAACAGCATCAAGCAAATTTTTATCAAGCTGATTGATGTAGAATGTACCCAGGTCGCCGGAGAAAGGTGCAGTTTCTTTATCCTCGCTGTATTTTTTAGCATAGTATTGAAATGTATTCGTTCCGTTTACAATGCTGTCTCTTAACTCAGTCAGGAATGTAATCGTTTCAAGATCTGCGTTTTCATCCGTTTTAAACTTAAACAGAATATGACGTGTATGAATTGATTCTCCTCTTCTTTCCAGCAATTGAATAATGTGATACCCAATTGGAGTTTCAACAATATCGGATATCTGACCTTCTTCTAATGCAAAAGCCGCAGCTTCAAACTCCGGATAGAAAACACCTTTTTTAACAAAGCCGAGATCCCCACCAAATGCTTTGCTGCCCGGATCTTCAGAATATTTTTTCGCCATTTCCTCAAAGCTTGCACCTTGTTTTATGGAATCAAGCACTGCTTGTGCAAAATCACGGTATTGTTTTTTAAGCCTGTCTGTCGTTTTCGGATTTCTGAAGATATGATATATTCTCAGTTTTTCCGGAATCATCCCAAGGCTGTCTTTATATGTTTCATAAAACTCTTCTACTTCACGGCGGGATGCTTCAACCGGAGTAAAATTCTTTTCGCGCAAACGCTGAACCATAAGGTTTTTGCGTACATCTTCGCGTAATTCTCTTTTTATTTTTTCAATGGTCATTCCATACATGTTTTCAATATTTGCAATTGATCCATATTGCTGTTGCAAAACATTAATCTGGTAATCAATCCGTTGAGTAATTTCTTCATCGGTAACTGTTATGGAATCGAGCTCTGCCTGCGCATAGACCAGCTTTTCATCTATCATAGAGTTGAGAATTTGTCTCTTCAACTCGGGTGATTTTGGATCCAGCTTGCGCTGTGAAGCATAGAGCGATACCTGAAAATCGAGTTCACTTTGCAAAATAATTTCGTTATCAACGACTGCTACAATTTTATCAATTACCTCTTCCTGAGCAAATAGATAACTTGTGAGCAAAACCAATAAGCTTAGAATTCTAAAAATCATATTAATTCAATTGTTAATTTCTATTTCGTTTTTTGTAAATAAATCATTAATGTAATCTTCAACATTCAATTCAGCGAGTGCAGATAGATACCTTTTCCGAACTTCCCTTTTCACCGCATTAAATGGTGGAATTGTCTGAGCAAAATATTTATCCAAAAGTTGCACAACTGTATAATAACCCCTGTCATCAGAAATGACAATGCTAATTTCCAGTGGGTAAAGACCTTCCAGAATACGTAATAACTTAGAAGGATAAATATCTTGTTCAGGTAGCAGAATCTCATTAGCCATGTTCAACAAAGATGTATCTTTTGCAAATTTATCTGCAGCTTGTTTCCAATCGCTTGAAATAACTTCGGTTCGGAATTGTACTGCAGTATTTTTATCTAAAAAATTTACCCGGTTTAAAAAATAAGAGTTGAATGGCAGCCTGAAGCTGGTTTGATTCTCATTATAATAATTTTCTAGGTCCTCATTTGTGTAGACTTGTATTGAAGAGTTACTAAACTTTTCTAATAAAATTGCTGCTGCTAATTCTCGTTTAGAGTTTTCAATGTTTTTTTTGAAGCTTTTAGTATCAGTTATGCCTTGTTTAACGGCTTCCTGATAAAGTACTTCCCGGCGTACCCAGCTCTTTATTATAGATGATCTGCTTTTTTCAGAAACAAATTGAGAGTCAATTAATTCTGAAACGTCTTCCTCAGTAAGATAAGAACCATTGACCCTTGCAACGTACGAAGCGGGTTTTGAAGGTTCATTACACGCATAAAGGAGAAAAAGAGGGAATATTATTCCCTCAATTATCAGTTTCCTGCTTAAACGCATCTTCGAGCTTATCATAATAGATTTGTGGCTTATATCGATTCTCCAGACTTGTTATATAATCATTCTCCAGCTTTTTACTAAGCATTTCCTGGTATTCACCTGATACTTCAGCCTTGGCTTCCTCATAGGTCTTCAACCTTGCCGGCTGCCGGTCGTTAAGTTTAAAGATTGCATAACCGCCGGCAAAAACTTCGGGCTTGGTATAGGTACCAACATCAGAAATTTTGTTAGCTTCTATGTAAAAGTCATTAAAGTCGACGTCTTTCAGCTCGTAGTATCCTTTGTCTTTCTTCTTTGCTATTCTTTCTGTGTATAGTGCCGCAATAGAATCAAATGCTGCACCATTGTTTAGCATATCATAATATTTATTTATCAGCGAATCTTTAGTTGAGAAAATTTCGCTAAAGCTGATTCTCTCAGGCCAGGAATATTTTTCCTTGTTTTCATTCCAATAATTATAAACATCCGCACTGTCCATCTTTACCTTATTCCAGACTTCCTCTTCCTGTATCTTAAAAATGAAAATGCCGTCTCTATAATCATCCATCAATTGGGCAAACTCAGGATCAGTCTTATCCAAATTCATAGCTTCTTCTTCAAGCAGCATATCTTCCGCAAGGACGTTTATAGCGTTTCTAACTTCTGCTTCTTTGTCCATTTGTTTACCGGTGACCTTGGAATTGTGAGTTGCCATATCAAGAAAATTACCGATAGTGATATCTTTATCCGCATAAGTGAATAATACATTATCAGCTATTTCATCAAATTTTGGATGAACCATTCCGAATCTTAATGAGTCACTATTATCTATAAAAAGCTTCAACACATTTTCATCTATTGCGAAGTTATATTTTTTCTTTAGAGAATCAATCAGTGCATCATGTTCGTGCTGGTATCTTTGCTTGTTGAAAATGGTTTTCAGATTCTCAACTTCAGATTCGAATGGCTGGGTATCCATCTTATCGGTAAGCTTAATTATGTGGTAACCGAAATTACTTTGAATGACGTTAGAGATTTCACCAATATCCATATTAAAAGCAGCTTCATCAAATTCCTTAACCATCATTCTTCTCTCAAAATAACCAAGATCTCCACCTTTATCTTTTGTTCCAGTATCATCTGAATACTTTTCAGCCATTTCTTCAAATGAGGCGCCAGCTTTTAACTCAGCGAGTATAGAATCAGCGGTTGCCTTTGCAGCTGCAGAATCTATTTTCCCTTCAGCATTTTGATAAGTAATTAGGATATGACTGGCTTTTATCTTTGGATACCGATGCTGTCTCACCGTCACTTTTATAAGGTGATATCCGAACCTGGTTTTTACAATACCCGGATAAACCTCTCCTGCTTTCAATGTATACAGTGCATCTTCAAATTCATAAGGAAGTAAGCCAGCTGTGATATAATAAATATCTCCGCCGTTAACCGCAGAGAATTTATCATCCGAGTATTTTGCTGCCATCTCTTCGAATGAGGCGCCATTCTTGATACTGTCTAATATAGCCTGAACTTTTTCCTTCGCTGCTTCCTCACCCGTTGAATCGGGTCGTATCATAATATGACTTACTCTGAATTCCTCTTTTCTTCTATCGTAAAGCTGCTTAATTCCCGGTTCATTAATCTTCTTTTCAATTATGTATGAAACACCAACCTGTTTCTGGTAATCTTTCAGCTCATTCATCAAATCGGGATCTCTATCATAAGCTCTTACATATGCATCACGTAATTTCATTCTGAATTTAACGTAAAGATCAAGAAAGTTTTTATAATCCAATATATCCTGTTTCATTGCATTTTCCCAACCACCAACATTCTTGGCGTAGGCATGCTCAAATTCATCAAGAGTTATATCGTATTTTCCAAACTCAGCTACAACTTCCTGAGCATAAACATTAAGAAAAGAAATTATATAAAATGAAAAAATGAAAAGGGAAAGTTTAAAAAGACGATTTAGTTGCATTTTGCATATTCTCCTACAAATTTCTGAAAATTTAGCTGAGAATGTTAGGGATAGTGGATCTGAAAATCAAGGGAATTTATACCTGACCCGACAGTATTATCAGTCGGATCAGGTATTAAATTTTTATTTGAGGAGTGAAATTTTAAGCGTTTTCTGATAATTATTTGCAACCATTTTAACTAAATATATACCGCTCGCTAAACCATTTCCGTTGAATTCCAGTTCTTTCGTTCCCGGATTCATTTCTTCATTAAAAAGTACTGTTATTTCACGTCCAAGTAAATCATAAAGAGCCAACTTAACCAGGGATCTTTCGGGTACTGAAAAACGGATTTTTGTAGATGGATTAAACGGATTAGGAAAATTCTGAAGAACGTAAAAATCTTCAGGAACTTTATTGTTTTTATCCGAATTTGTTACTAGAGATTGAACTGCTGCATAAGTATTTATTATTCCCCAGCCATAAAGGTTATCCGGATTGTTGCCTTGTGAAGCGGTACTCTTAAGTAAAGCACTTAATTGCATCGGCGTTAAACTTGGATCCGCTTGCAATATGAGTGCCGCAGCTCCGGCCATTAATGGACAACTATAGGAAGTACCACTTCCATTAGTATAACAACTGTTATTGTTGCGACAAGCAACATAATTGTTCGAGCCCATTGCCATAAGATCGGGCTTTATTCTTCCGTCAACTGTAGGACCCACGCTGCTGAAACTTGATCTTGAACCACTGCTGCTCACAGAACCAGCCGCAATCACACTATCACCATCAGCAGGTGCACCAAGTGTATTATGGTTTATATTATTACCATTATTACCAGCAGAGTTCACGACAAATATCCCAAGATAGACTGCATAATCAGCTCCATTAGTTATACGCGCAGTATTTCCATCCATATCTTCCCACGTATAATTAAACCCAACCGAATCATCAAATTCAAGATAACTTAGTGAAGTTGATGTTACATCCACACCCATATTATCTGCCCATTCCATCGCAGCAATCCAATTATCTTCTTCTATTGGTGATTCGCTGTTAATGTCTTCTGTTCTGGCAAGAATAAAGTCAGCATCAAAAGCAGGACCTATAAGTTGACCTTCATAGAAACCACCGATCAACGAGAGAGTATTAGTTCCGTGCCGACCTAATCCTACATTACCATTTTCCACATCAGAGTCACCATCTACAAAATCCCAGGTTGCTATAACATTCATTGAGCTAAAAACTTGGTGAGTAGTCCAGCGATCGAATCCTGCATCCATCAAACAGATTGTAACACCTGTACCAGTATAGCCAAGATCGTGAACCTGGGGAACAGTAATCTGGTTCAACTGGGTAAATGACTGACCGTAATCGAAAGAGTTTGTACCTTTGGGTTTTTCTAAATTTTGATTTAATTCTTCAGGATTTTCATTCAGCGATTCCTCATTATCTTTCCTAAATCGGTAAACAATATCAAGCTGCTTTACAAAAGGCAGGTCGGCAATCTGAACAAGCTCGGATTTTGTAGCCCAGCCACTCACTCCATTAAACCACTTTGTTTTTTGTTTCACCTGAATACCATTCGCTTTTATTTGCTCAATATAACTCTGGTTAACCGGAAGATCTCTCTCACTGATAAGTTTATCTTCACTTAAAACTTTTGCGCGTCGTTTAAGCGATTTTTCACTTACAATTTTGGTAGGATCACTAAAGTATTTTTGAACATCACTGCCTTTATCAGTAAAGAAAATCCAAACTAATAATTTTTCGGATTGATTAGAGTTGCTGATAACAGCATTTAGCTGAGGCGTGAATTTCTCCAATGATGATTGAGCAAACACAACTCCGGCAAACAATATAAGAGTAACAATTAAATAGCGCATTTTGTATCCTTACATTTTATTTTATGAAAATATATTTTACTTAACACGGGTTCCGTTTTTAACTGAATTATCGACAGTGAGAACTTGCAAACCTCCAGACTCTTTTTCAACGGCTAAAATCATACCATGCGATTCTTCCCCCATAATCTTTGCTGGTTGTAAATTAGCTACTACAACAACTTTTTTACCTGCCAAATCTTCCGGCTTATAATGCTCGGCTATTCCTGCAACAAGCTGCCTTTCACCATCATCGAGCATAACTTTCAGCTTCATCAGCTTTTTACTTTTAACAATTTTTTCTGCACTTAGTACTTCCGCCACTTTCAGTTTTGTTTTCATAAAATCATCGTATGAAATCAGTTCACTTTTCACTGATTCTTTTGGATTCACTTCTTCTGGTTTACCAAGTTTTGAAATTTGTTCTTCTATCACTTCATCCTCGATTTTAGGGAATAAAATTTCCGCATTGTTGATTTGATGTCCTTCCTTTAAAAAGGATTTACCACTTTCACTCCATCTAACTGGTTTTGAATTCAGCATTTTAAAAAGCTTCCCGCAGGAAAATGGCAACACAGGACTAAAAAGTTCGGCTAGTGTGTATATAGCCTGCAGGCAGATATTCAAAGTTGTCCCGCATTTTTCTTTGTCAGATTTTACAGTTACCCAAGGTTCAGAATCATTAAAATATTTATTGCCATCGCGTGCAAGATTCATTATTTCATTCACACCGTCACGTATCTTATAATTTTCAAAAAGATCTGCTACTCGTCCAGGATACTCACCAATTTCTTTCAGCATATCTTCATCAATCTTTTGGAGCTTGCCGCGAGCAGGAACTTTTCCGTTAAAATGTTTGTGAACAAATGTGAAGGTTCGGTTAATGAAGTTTCCTAATATATCAGCAAGCTCACTGTTGTTTCGAAGCTGGAATTCCTTCCAGTAAAAATCTGTATCACGATTTTCAGGAAGATTAGCAGCAAGAGTATATCTTAATAAATCTGCTGGAAACAAGTTGAGGAAATCATCAACATCAATTCCCCATCCGCGACTTTTGGAAAACTTCTTTCCTTCAAAATTCAGAAACTCATTTGCTGGTACGTTCTGCGGTAAACAATATTGCTCTTTGCCTGCTTCATTCCAGGCCATTAAAATTGCTGGAAAGATGATTGTGTGAAAAACAATATTATCCTTCCCGATAAAAGCAATGTATTTGGTATTAGGATCCTGCCAGTAATTTTTCCAGAGATCAGGTTGCTTTTTTATTTGTGAATATTCCTTTGTAGA
>JAPHUI010000139.1 GCA_026193755.1 Ignavibacteriaceae bacterium
CAAATTCATCATTAAAAAAGCTCATTTATTCCCTTTTAATTTAAAATTCCATAAAAAATCTATTACTAAAAAAAACTAAAAACAAGAACCGTTTCAATTGACAGATTGCTAAATTTTTATTACAGCAAATATCGGGCACAAAAAAAGCCCTGAATAAACAGGGCTAAAAAGTTTTAGGTAAAAACGAACTAATTCTTTAATACGGCCGTCACTTTTTTCGCTGCATCATTAAACGATTCTGCAACCTCAAAATTGAGCCCTGATTTACGTAGCAATTCTCCGGCTTCTTTAGCATTAGTACCTTCCAATCGTACAACAATGGGTACTGTAATACGCATTTCTTTTGCCGCATCAATTACGCCCTGTGCAACACGATCGCATCTTACAATCCCACCGAAAATGTTTATTAAGATTGCTTTAACATTCCGGTCTGAAAGAATGATTTTAAAACCACTCGCAACTGTTTCCTTGTTAGCTCCTCCACCTACATCAAGGAAATTTGCAGGTTCACCACCCGCAAGTTTAATTATGTCCATTGTGGCCATTGCTAAACCTGCACCATTAACCATACATCCAACATTGCCATCAAGCTTTATGTAATTAAGGTTATACTTCGATGCTTCGATTTCGAGAGCGGCTTCTTCATCAAAATCGCGATATGCTGCAATTTCAGGATGGCGGTAAAGCGCATTGTCATCAAAATTCATTTTAGCGTCTAGCGCAACAACCTTATCATCATTTGTGATGACGAGCGGATTTATTTCAAGTAATGAGGCATCAGTCTGCTCGTAGGCTTTGTAAAGTGATCTGATAAAAGGAATAAAACTTTTAAAAGCATTTCCTTCCAAACCTAAGGCGAAAGCTAGTCTGCGTGCCTGGTAAGGTTGCAAGCCAACCGCAGGATCGACCCATTCTTTTATAATTTTTTCAGGAGTTTCTGCAGCAACTTTTTCTATTTCAACTCCGCCTTCCGTAGAAACCATAATTACATTCTTAGAAACTGCACGATCAAGAAGAATTCCTAAATACAATTCTTTCTTATAATCCAGTCCTTCTGTAATGAAAAGAGTTTTCACAATTTTCCCTTCCGGTCCAGTTTGATGAGTAACCAGCAAATTTCCTAAAATTTTCTTAGCATACTCTTTTGCTTTTTCAACTGAGGTAGTAAACTTTACCCCACCCTCAAGAATGAGTTGGTTTCGATCAGATGGATTATACAATTTACCCTTTCCTCTTCCACCAGCGTGAATCTGTGATTTAACAACAAACTGGTTTATACCTTTTTGCTGTAGCTGGCTGACAGCATTATCGAATTCGCTGATGTCTTTTATCGCAATTCCATCCTGCACTGGTACACTGAATTTTCTTAAGGTTTCTTTAGCCTGATATTCGTGAATTTTCATTTACTTTCCTTTATTATTTTTAGTAAAGGGTTTGTCACACTGAGCTTGTCGAAGTGTGACCATAAGATATTAAAACGATAATCATCCTTCGACAAGCTCAGGATGACGTAAATATTTTTATTAACCGTTTTCATTCATAAATGGATAACGCCAGTCTTTAGGCGGATCGAAAGTTTCTTTAATTGTTCTTGCAGTCATCCATCTCATCAAATTCATTGCACTACCTGCTTTATCATTAGTGCCTGAAGCTCTCCCTCCGCCAAACGGCTGCTGACCAACTACTGCCGCAGTCGGTTTGTCATTTATATAGAAGTTGCCTGCCGCATTTCTTAACCGGTCCGACATCTTAATTATCGCTTTTCTATCCTGTCCCCAGATTGCACCTGTTAATGCATAAGGAGAAGTTTCATCTAATAACGTTAGCGCTTCATCAAATTTGTTATCATCATATACATACATTGTTAAAACAGGACCGAAGATTTCCTCTTCCATTGTTTTGAATTTCGGATTAGTAGTTACAATCGTGGTCGGCTCAATAAAATAACCCTTTGAATCATCAAAGTTTCCGCCTGTTATAATCTCAGCTTTATTAGAACTCTTTGCATATTTGATGTAGTCAGTTATTGATTCAAAAGCGGCTTTATCTATTACTGCCGACATAAAGTTTGTGAAGTCTTCAACGTCACCCATTTTTATTTTTCCTATTTCAGCCACATATTTTTCTTTAAACTCTTTCCATAATGATTTCGGGATATACATTCTTGAAGCTGCAGAGCATTTCTGACCCTGATACTCAAATGCACCACGTAATGCACCAACAACAAGAGCATCAACGTCTGTTGAATTATGAGCGAAAATAAAATCCTTACCTCCGGTTTCTCCAACAATTCGCGGATAATATTTCATATTTTTAAGATTGTCGGAAATTACTTTCCACATATTCTGAAAAACACTTGTTGAGCCTGTAAAATGAACACCTGCAAGATGCGGATTTGTCATTGCTGGTGTTCCAACCTGTCCGCCGGAACCGGGGACAAAATTAATTACTCCTTTTGGTAAACCCGCTTCCTCAAATAATTTCATTAGATAATATGCTGAATAAACTGCACTTGATGCTGGCTTCCACAAGCTTACATTACCAACAATTGCAGGTGCGGTTGGAAGATTTCCTGCAATAGAAGTGAAGTTAAAAGGAGTAACTGCAAAAATATAACCTTCCAGTGGTCTGTACTCTGATCGGTTCCACATTCCATAAGGAGAATATGGTTGTTCTTTCATCAACTCTGCCATGAAATAACAATTATACCTGTAGAAGTCAACAAGCTCAGCAGCAGCATCAATTTCTGCCTGGTGAACAACCTTGGATTGCCCAAGCATCGTAGCACCATTTATCGTGGAACGCCACGGACCTGCTAGCAAATCAGCAATCTTAAGAAAAACTGAGACCCTGTGTTCCCAGGGCATCTCAGCCCATTCTTTGCGTGCTTCAAGTGCTGCTTCTACAGCCATATCAACTTCTTTTTTACCTGCTTTATGATATACACCAAGAATGTGGCTATGATTATGCGGTATTACCATTTTTTCGGTATTACCAGTTTTTACCTCATCGCCACCAATGATTAATGGGACTTCAATCTGCTTAGATTTTAATTCTGCTAATTTTTTCTTCAATTCTTCTCTTTCCGGGCTGCCTGGTTTATATGTTTTTACTGGTTCATTTATCGGTTGCGGGACTTTGAAATATGCGTTTGACATTTGTATCCTCAAATTTGAAAAATTTTAACACTAAAATTACCTGTTTTGACTTTGAGAATCAATTTAAACTAATAGTAACAACAGCATTTTCTACCTTAAGTTTATAGTAATTAAAGCTTTGCATTTAAATCTTCTGGTATTATTTTAAACGCAACTAATTTAGAGGGACGAGAAGCGAGAAGTAAATACTTCACGCTAAACTTAATTTCATTGCTATCCTGTCGAAAATAAGTCGGAGTATCAACAATGGCACTATTGAAAGCATTCAATACAATTCCTGAACTATACCGATTTCTAACTGAAGATTATGGAATTAAAAAAGGTGGACATGTAATTCAGCGAAAAGTTAATGATGTTTATAAAGGAATTTCCTATAAGGAACTAAAAGATGAAACGGACTTATTTGCTTATGGTTTAGTAGAATTGGGTTTAAAGAAAAACGATTCTGTAGCACTTATTTCAGAGAACCGGCCAGAATGGGTTTATGCAGATTTCGCAATGCAAATGTTGGGAATAATAAATGTTCCTTTATATCCTTCTCTAACTTCTGATTCAATTGAATATATACTTAACGATTCCGAATCAAAAGCAATTCTTGTATCAACCGGCTTCCAATTAAATAAAGTTTTGAAAATAATTAAGAATTGTAAGCACCTTAAACAGATAATTATTTTTAATGAACAAGAAGATGGAGATGGCAAGACAAATATTCTTACTTTTAAGCAGGTTCAGGAAAAAGGAAAAGACCGCAAAAAAAGTAATCCTGATCTGCTCAAAAAAACATCCGGAGAAATTAAAGAGAACGATATCTGCACAATCATCTATACTTCCGGTACTACAGGAGAACCTAAAGGAGTAATGCTAACTCACAAAAATATTATCTCAAATGTTAATGCAGCTTTAGAAATTTATCCAATCACGAAGGATGATATTTTTCTATCATTCCTTCCTCTATGTCATATTTTTGAACGGATGGCAGGTTATTATACTGCATTCGCCGCTGGTTCTACAATTTATTATGCTGAGAGCATTGAAAAAGTTGCAACAAATCTTATTGAAGCAAAACCGACTTTAATGACTTCTGTACCGCGGCTTTTTGAAAGAATTCAATCACGTATAATAAAGAATGTTGAAAGCCAATCAGTAACAAAACAAAAAATCTTCTATTGGGCGCTAGAAATGGGTAAACAATTCGTTGCTGCTAAAAAGAAGGGATCTATTCCTTTAACACTTTCTGCCAAACACAAAATTGCAGATAAACTAGTGTTTAAAAAATTACGTGAGCGAACAGGAGGCAGATTAAGATTTTTTATTTCCGGAGGTGCGGCTTTATCAAAAGAACTTGGAGAATTTTTTGAAGCAGTTGGAATACAGATTGTTGAAGGTTACGGTTTAACAGAATCTTCGCCTGTAATAGCTGGCAACCGACCGGATGATTACAAATTTGGCACTGTAGGCAAACCTTTACCCGGCGTTGAAATAAAAATAGCTTCAGATGGAGAAATACTCGCTCGCGGTCCAAACATTATGAAAGGATATTATAAAAAGAAAAAGGAAACTGAAGAAACTGTTATTAATGGTTGGCTGCATACCGGAGATATTGGTGTTTTTGACTCGGATGGATTTTTGATGATTACAGACAGAAAAAAACATTTATTTAAAACCAGTGCTGGAAAATATATTGCGCCAACTCCTATTGAGAACATTTTTCTAACAAGTAAGTATATTGATCAATTTGTGCTTATTGGAGACAGACGAACATTTTTGAGTGCACTTATTGTGCCTGACTATGAAGCATTAAAAGAATATGCTGATGCTCATAAAATTTCCTACACTGACGAATCCGAACTTACCGGCAACGAAAAGATTTATAAATTGATTGAAGATGATATGTCAAAGCTCCAAAAGAAGCTTGCAAATTATGAACGTGTGAGAAAGTTTGCACTGCTCGATCAACCTTTCACAATTGAAACAGGTGAAATTACACCTAGCCTAAAAATTAAAAGAAAGGTTGTTGAGGAGAAGTATAATTATCTGATCGAGCAAATGTATTATAGTGGAATGGAGAAAAACTAAACACTATTCAAAACATTCATCATCTTTTGATGGATGCTTTCATTAGAACATAAAATTCTCTTTGAGTAAATATCAATTTTATTTCCATCAAAATCTGTAACCAGACCTCCTGCCTCTTCGACAATCAATTTACCTGCACAAATATCCCAGGGGTGAAGAGAGACTTCCCAAAAACCATCAAACACACCATTCGCAATATAGCAGAAATCTATAGCTGCAGAACCGAGCCTTCTAATTGCTCGTGCATGTTTTAAAAATTCAATGAATCTTTCATAACATTTATCCGGGTTCTCTTTTACATCGTAAGGGAAACCCGTAACAAGCATACTATGACCGAGATTTTTATTTTTGTTTACGTTGATCCTTCTTCCATTTGCAAAACTACCGCTGTTCTTTTCAGCAGAGTAAATAAAATCTCTGTTCACATCGTAAACCACACCCGCAATTGTTTCACCTTTCTTCTGCAATCCAATAGAAACAGAAAAAATAGGAAGACCGTGTGCAAAGTTTGTTGTTCCGTCAAGTGGATCGATAACCCAAAGGTATTCCGCAGATTTATTTAATTCACTACCCTCTTCAGCAAGAATTCCATGCGACGGATATTTTTTTCTTATGAAGTCTGTTATAAGTTTCTCAGAGGCTTTATCCGTTTCCGTAACAAGGTTAAGCTCGTTGGTCTTGAATTCAATAGCATGAGCTTTACCGAAGTTATCTCTTATCAACTCACCAGCCTCCCTAGATATTTTAATTATGTCTTCAATCATTAATCAATCTGTTTTTTATTTCAAATATAAAATTAATTGCTTCTTTTATTAGTATCTAAAAATAAAAAGGAGTAAATATTACCCCAGAGAACCCTGAATCATTCCTTGATAGCAGGATGCGAAATTGATATATTTCGCCTTGAATATATGTTTAATAAAGGAGAAAATTTTTGCAAAATTTAGAAAAATTAAAAATTAAACCATCCGAAATTAATTCAATTGTTGACAGCATACCTGAAAAACTGCCAATACTGCCGCTCAGAGACATAGTAATTTTTCCGTATATGATCTTTCCGGTTCTTGTAGGCAGAGAACAGTCAATAAGAGCAGCAAACTTTGCAGCGGAAAATACGAAATACATTTTCTTATCAACTCAAAAAAAATCAGCTATTGAAGATCCATCAGCAAAGGATCTTTATCCGGAGGGCACGATTGCCAAAATAGTACAAATCTTAAAACTGCCAAATGGACTTATGAAAATTTTAGTCGATGGATTATTTCAGGCAAGAATAAAAGAGTTTACCGACAACAAGGATTTCTTCGAAGCCAAAATAGAAATCATTATTCCGACTCTTGATCATGATCACGAAATGAATGCAATGTTAAGACAGATGACTCAGTTGTTCAAGGATTACGTAAAGATTAGTAAGAATATTCCAAAAGATACGATTACTGCTTTCGACAATATTGAAGAACCCGATAGAAAACTTTTTTATGCCGCTGCTAACATCAACCAATCAATTGACGTAAAACAATCCATTCTTGAAAAATTCACTCTTAAAGAGCAATATCTTGAGGTAATAAAAATCCTTAACTCGGAAATAGATATTCTGAGAATTGAAAAAGAAATTGATAATAAAGTTCAGGAGAATATTGCAAAGACACAGCGCAAATTTATAATACAGGAACAGATAAAAATATTACAGGATGAACTTGGTGAAGATGAAGATGCTTCACCGGAATTTGCAAAGATCAGAGAGCAGATTAAAAAAGCTAAGATGCCGAAAGAGGTTGAAAATAAAGCACTCGAAGAATTTACAAAGTTAAAGAAAACCCCTGCAATGTCTCCTGAGTCCACTGTTATAAGAAATTATTTGGATTGGCTGGTGGGAGTACCATGGAGTAAAAAATCAAAAGATAATTTAAATGTTAAGCATGTTCAGAAAATACTTGATGAAGATCATTTCGGTTTAGAGAAACCGAAGGAAAGAATTATAGAGCACATTGCTGTACTAAATTTAGTTAAGCAAATGAAGGGACAGATTTTATGTTTTGTCGGACCTCCGGGGGTTGGTAAAACCTCATTGGGTAAATCAATCGCCCGTGCACTGGGAAGGAATTTTGTCAGGATTAGTCTTGGCGGAGTTCGTGACGAAGCTGAAATTAGAGGACACAGGAGAACTTACATCGGTTCGATGCCGGGCAAAATTGTTCAATCAATGAAAAGAGCTGGAACAATTAATCCTGTTATTCTACTTGATGAAATTGATAAAATGAGTATGGATTTTCGTGGAGACCCGTCCTCTGCAATGCTTGAAGTTCTTGACCCTGAGCAAAATCATACCTTTAACGACCATTATCTTGAAGTCGATTATAACCTTCAGCAGGTTATGTTCATTACAACTGCAAATATTCGTTATAATATTCCCTTGCCTTTGCAGGATAGAATGGAAATAATTGAACTACCGGGTTATCTGGAATTCGATAAACTTGAAATAGCAAAAAGACATCTCGTTCCAAAACAGTTAAAAGCTCACGGTCTTGAGAACAAAAGAGTCGAGTTTGGTGAAGGTGCGATTAAGAAAATCATCAGTGAATATACAAGAGAAGCTGGCGTTAGAAATCTTGAAAGGGAAATTGCATCAATTCTTAGAAAGCTGGCGAAAGAAATAGTTGTGAAAGAGTCATCCCGTAATAAAGGTAAGAAAAATAAAAAGCATATAATTACTGAAGAGCTGGTTGAAGAGTTTCTTAAAACTCCAAGATTCAGACACCAGCGGCACACTAAAGCAAACAAAGTTGGAAGTGTTACTGGTCTGGCTTGGACAAGCACCGGCGGTGAACTATTATCCGTTGACGTAACAATTATGAATGGAGCAGGAAAACTGAACTTAACTGGTCAGCTTGGTAATGTAATGAAAGAATCAGCACAAGCTGCACTAAGTTATTTAAGAGCTTCAGCAAAAAAGCTCGGTCTCAATCCCGATTTCTTTAAAGGCAAAGAAATACATATTCATCTTCCGGAAGGCGCAATTCCTAAAGACGGACCTTCTGCGGGAATCGCGATGGCAATGGCAATGCTTTCGGCTGTGAGTGGACGTCCTGCTTCAAACAATGTGGCAATGACAGGAGAGATAACTCTCACAGGCTCAATTTTAGCGATAGGTGGTTTAACCGAAAAACTTCTCGCAGCAAAAAGAAACAACATAAAAACTGTGCTCATACCCAAAGAAAATGAAATCGATCTTAAAGAAATATCGGACAAAGTTAAGAGTGGAATAAATATTAGATCAATTGAAAAAGCAGAACAGGCTATTCCTTATGTATTCGAAGATTTAAAATCGAAAAAATCAGGTAAGAAAAAAACAAAAAAGTGATAACGTATAAAAAAGGACTTTAATGGAGGAGATTAGGATTGAAAAGCATCTTGCAGAAGAAGAAAGGTACCGTTTATTATCCTCACAATTAAAATCACTTCTAACTAAAAATGATAACCTGATTTCCAACTTATCAAACTGCACGGCTGCGATTAAAGATGTTTTTGATAAAGCTAATTGGGTTGGTTTCTATCTCTTTGATGGGGATAAACTTTACCTCGGTCCATTCCAGGGTAAAGTAGCTTGCACAAGAATTGAAATGGGAAAAGGTGTGTGTGGCACAGCAGCAGAGAATAGAGAAACAATAATAGTTCCAGATGTTGATAAATATCCTGGGCATATTGCTTGCGATAGTGGATCGAGATCTGAAATCGTCATCCCAATTATGAAAAGTGATAATTTATTTGGTGTACTTGATCTGGATAGTTATGCTTTGAATTCGTTCGGTGAAACAGATAAAAAATATTTAGAAGAAATTTGTAAATTTCTGAGTGAGGAAATCTTCCCTTCAAACAATCAACATAAGAAATTAAAATGAGTGATTTTATTGTAACAGCAAGAAAATGGCGACCACAACGATTTGAGGATGTTGTTGGACAGGAACATATAACCAGCACTTTGAAAAATGCAATTAAAGAAAATCGAATCGCACACGCATATCTCTTCACCGGTCCGAGAGGTGTAGGTAAAACTACAACCGCGAGGATACTCGCGAAAACTCTTAATTGCACAAACCGAAAAAATTCAGAACCTTGTAACGAATGTGAAATGTGTCTCTCGATTCAGAATTCACAATCGATTGATATAATAGAAATAGACGGTGCATCAAACAGGGGCATTGATGAGATCAGAACTTTAAGAGAATCTGTAAAATATGCTCCTACACATGGAAAGTATAAGGTGTATATAATTGATGAAGTACATATGCTAACTAAAGAATCTTTCAATGCTTTTCTAAAAACATTGGAGGAACCACCGGAACATGTAATCTTTATTTTTGCAACCACTGACGTTCATAAAGTTCCGCTGACAATAATTTCAAGATGCCGGCGTTACGATTTCAGAAGAATACAGCTCGATAAAATAAAAGAAACCCTGAAGATGATAGCCAACGAAGAAAAAATAAAGATCGATGATAAAACTTTAACTATCATCGCAAAAAAGGCTGATGGAGCGCTAAGAGATGCCGAGAGTTATTTTGATCAAGTGGTTGCATTTTCGCAAGGGAAAATTGATGCTGAGCTGGTAACACAAATGTTAAATCTCATTGACGAGGAGATATATTTTAATCTGTCAGATGCGGTGCTGGAAAAAGATTATAAAGTTGTTTTCCAATCGTCTGAAAAAATATATGAGAACGGCTGGGATTTTGGTGACTTTCTTGAAGGATTAATAGAGCACCTCAGAAATATTTTGTCAGCAGTAATTACCGGTTCAACTAATACTATTGAAACCGCTGATATCTACAAAAACCGGTACCTTGAATACAAAGGTGAGTTTTCAGAAAGTGATCTTTTAAGACTCCTCAACTTTCTGAATAAGTCTCAGCAGGAACTTCGATATTCACAAAATCAAAAACTTAAAATTGAAATAATTCTGAGTCATCTAATTGCTCTTGAGAGCACAAAAACTATTTCTGAATTAATATCTGAAACGGATTCTATTAATGTTGATGATGATAAATTAAGTGAGCCGAAGACTGGATTTTACAAACCAACAGAACCGACTAAAAAAAAAGTAGATAAAATTGTAAAATCGCAAAACACTTTCGAAACAAAGCAAAATAAATTAACTAGTAAATTAGTTAGCCCTTCGGAAAATCCCATCGTAGAATCAAACTTTGATTTTAATGAAATAGTAAAAAAATGGGAATCATTTGTTGAGTCAATCAGCCGGGAAAAAGGTCTAACACTTGCACCGGCACTAATGAATTTCAATCTAGTTTCAATGAGTAATAACAATTTACATTTTACAACTGCTAATGAAGAAGATGCTAATACTTTCAGAATTAATGATAAGTATTTGAGTAAAAAATCTGAAGATTTCTTTGGGCACAGGTTCAATTTCATACTGGATAATACTCAGTCAATCTCTCATCCCAAAAAGACATCAGCAAAAAAAATCAAAGTAGAGACTAAAGTCAGCGGTGATCCATACGAAGAAATTATTCTGAACGAATTAGATGGTGAAAAAATTGCTTAAAACAAGGCTTTTGATGTCATTAACTTTATTTCCTACTGAATTCTCCCTCTTCCGATTTCTTTGATTTTAGTTTAAGAATAAATATTTTTGTAGTCTATGTCAAAAGGACTTATCATTGCAATTGATGGTCCTGCCGGTTCCGGTAAAAGCACATCGGCTAAGCTTATCGCAAAAAAACTTGGTTATCTTTATATTGATACTGGTGCAATGTACCGAGCGATAACTTACCTTGCTTTGGAAAATGAAGCATTAAAAGATGAATCGCGAATTTTGGAATTGGCAAGGAAAAGTAAAATTGAGCTTAAGTATAATAACGAAAATTTAGTTGTAATGCTTAATGACCAGGATGTATCTAAAGAAATACGATCAAGTGATGTAAACACGCATGTAAGCGATGTTAGTAAAATAAGTGCAGTAAGAAAATTACTTGTAGAAAAACAAAGAGAAATTGGAGAAAAAGGTTCGGGAGTCGTTATGGAAGGCAGAGATATTGGGACTGTGGTCTTTCCTAACGCTGATGTTAAAATATTCTTAACAGCTTCGATCGATACCAGAGCTGATCGCCGGGCGAAGGAGTATTTTCAAAACGGCTCCGAAGTTATTGTTAAAGATATTAAAAATAACTTATCTAACAGAGATAAGATAGATTCCAGTAGAAAAGATAGCCCATTAACCAAAGCACCTGATGCGGTAGCTATCGATACAACGGACATAACAATCGCTGAGCAGGTTACTTTGATAATAAAAGAAGTAAAAAAAGTAGCGCTGAAAAAGAATATTCAATTAAGTATTTAAAAAAAACCGGTTAAATAAATATGTTAAATAAATCAAATAAAATATCTATTCTGTTTCCCGGTTTTTTTACAGAAAGATATTCAATTAATTCAGGAGGATAAATGACTGCTGATGTGCAAGAAAAGACAACCAATGTTTTAGAAGATTTCGAGAAAGCCAAAAACAAATTCGACACATCCGATTACACACAAGAAGAATTTGAAAAGCTCGCAAATTTATACACAGAATCTTTTAGAGATGTTAAACAAGGTGAACTTGTTAAAGGAAGACTTGTAAGAATTCAGGATGATAATGTAATAATCGATGTTGGATTTAAATCTGAAGGAACAATTCCAAGAAGTGAATTCAGCGAAGAAGATCAGTTACAGGTTGGGCAAGAAGTTGAAGTTGTACTGGAAAGCGTCGAGGATCAGGAAGGAAACCTGGTTCTTAGCAAAGCCAGAGCAGACTTTTTAAGAATCTGGCAAAAGGTTTTAAGTGCACACGAAACTGGTGATATAATCCAGGGCAAAATTATTAAAAGAATTAAGGGAGGTATGGTTGTTGACCTTATTGGAATGGAAGCATTTCTTCCCGGTTCTCAAATAGATATCAGACCAATTAGAGATTTTGATGCACTCGTGGGACAAACTATGGACTTCAAAGTAGTAAAAGTAAACATCCCGACAGAAAACGTTGTAGTATCTCACAAAGTTCTTATTGAGGAAGAAATCTCCGATCAAAGAAAAGCCATTCTAGAAAGCCTTGAAAGAGGACAAATTCTCGAAGGTGTAGTAAAAGCTATAACAGATTTTGGAGTCTTTGTTGATCTCGGCGGCGTTGACGGATTGATACATATTACTGACCTAAGCTGGGGAAGAATAAATCACCCCAGTGAAATTGTTAAACTCGATGAAACTTTAAAGATAGTCGTTACCGATTTTGATGAAGCTAAAAAGCGAATTTCCCTTAGCCTTAAGAAACTACTTCCTCACCCTTGGGAAAATATTGAAGAGAAATATAAAATCGGTGACAAAGTATCAGGAAGAGTTGTATCACTTACCGACTACGGTGCATTTATTGAAATAGAAAAAGGTATAGAAGGTCTAATTCATAATTCAGAAATGAGCTGGACACAACATATTAAACACCCATCTCAGGTTGTTGCGATGGGACAGATAATTGAAGCCGTCATTCTTAGTCTTGATAAGGAAGAGAAAAAAATATCACTTGGAATCAAGCAGCTCGAACCAGATCCGTGGCAAACACTAATGATAAAGTATCCTGTTGGTTCACGGCATACAGGTATTGCACGAAATCTTACCAACTTCGGTGTATTCGTTGAGCTTGAGCCCGGTGTTGATGGTCTCGTCCATATTTCCGATCTCTCGTGGACGAAAAAAATACGTCACCCCGGCGAGGTTGTAAAAAAAGGTGAATCACTTGAAGTGACAGTACTTGGTGTTGATGTTGATTCAAGAAAAATTTCTCTTGGTCATAAACAAATTATGGAAAATCCCTGGGATACTTTCGAACAGAAATTTTCTATCGGAACTATAACCGAAGGAAAAGTTGTTCGGATTATCGAGAAAGGACTTATTGCCGAGTTACCGGAAGGCGTCGATGGATTTGTACCAGCAAATCAGTTATCAACTTCAAAGCTGAAAAATTTTGCAACTCATTTTCCGGTTGACGATGTAATTCCTGTAAAAGTTATCGAATTCGACAAGACTAATAAAAAGATAGTATTAAGCACGATTGCTGCACTAAAAGATAAGAATGATAACGAAATTGAGGATTACCTGAATAAGCATAAACTCGATAAAGTGTCAATTGAAAGCATTAAAAGCGCTGAAACTGGTGCAATAGATTCATCCGAATTTCCAATATTTGAGGTTCACGAAAATCCCGAACCTAAGAAGAAGGATGAACCTCAATAATTCATTTGCAATAAATTTGAAAGGCGGGAATTATCCCGCTTTTCTTTTAAATACCCTATATGGATAGAACTGTCGCATTACATACACTTGGCTGCAAACTGAATTACTCAGAAACTTCTTCTATTAGCAACCAGTTTCTTGAAAGAGGATTTAAGTTGGCGGCTTTAGAAGAAGCAGCAGACGTGTATGTTTTAAATACGTGTTCAGTAACAGAATCAGCCGAACGGGAATGCCGCCAGGTAATTAGAAGAGCACTTCGTCAAAATCCACAAGCTTTTATTATTGTAACAGGTTGTTATGCGCAACTCCGTCCGGAAGAAATCGCAAGGATTGAAGGTGTGGATTTTGTTTTAGGAAGTAACGAGAAGTTCAAGCTTTTTTCTTTGATTGATAATTTTAGTAAAAGAGAAACTACTTGTGTTTCTGTTACTCCGACAGAGAACCTTATTGAGTTTGGGTTAGCCCGTTCAAGTGAAGCTGACAGCAGAACACGTGCTTTTCTTAAAATTCAGGATGGCTGCGATTACACATGTTCTTTTTGTACAATTCCACTCGCACGTGGTGCAAGCAGAAGTTTGGAAACAGAGAAGGTAGTAAATGAGTTTAAAAAATTACTTAATGATGGATATAAAGAAGTTATCCTTACTGGTGTGAATGTTGGTGATTACGGCAAGAATATCAATGCTAATCTTTTTAATTTGCTTTATGAATTAATTAAGGTTGATGGCGAGTTCAGAATAAGAGTGAGTTCAATCGAGCCTAATCTTTTATCAGATGAAATCATTGAACTTGTTGCTGAGTCGGATAAGCTTTGTAAACATTTTCATATTCCGTTGCAAAGCGGAAGTCCACGAATCTTAAAAGCAATGCAAAGAAGATATACAACGCCTGATTATGAAGAGTTGATTTACAAAGTTAAAAACAAAATTCCTGATGCTGGAATTGGAGTTGATGTGATTGTCGGATTTCCGGGAGAATCAGAAGAGGATTTTATTCATACTCATAATTTTCTTAGAGACCTTCCTGTTTCTTACCTTCACGTTTTTACTTATTCTGAAAGACCGGATACAAAAGCGATTTCACTTTCGGGCAAGGTTGATTTTCAGGAAAGAAAAAGAAGAAATAATCTCCTTCGCATTTTGAGTGATAAAAAAAGAAGGGAGTTTTACTCAGAAATGTTCGGCACCGGGCAGATTGTGTTATTTGAAAATGCTGACCACAATGGATTTATGCAAGGCTTTACATCAAATTATATTAGGGTCCAAGCAAAATTTGATAATACCATAACAGGTAAATTAAGCCCTATTCGTATTGTCGAAGCTAATAATGATATTTGCAAAGCTGTTATATCGTCCACAAAAAAATCAATTGATTTAGTCCCTGCAGAAGACTAAAATTAAATTAAAAAAAAATGAAGATTATTTCCCTCATACTACTGTTTCTGACCCAGGTTAGTTTTTCGCAAACGAATGACCTCAAATCATTGCAAGAATTAAAAACAACAATAAAACAAACAGAGCAAAATCCGCAGGAAATAAACTTCAACTTAAATCCTAAACTCATTACTGAAAAAAAGAGTGTTGGTTTGGGAATTATATATTCCCTGTTATTGCCCGGAATGGGAGAGTTATACGCCGATGCTTATGATGTTGGGAAATATTTTACTATTGCTGATGGTGTATTGTGGGGAACTTTTATAGGTATGCATGCATATTCGAGCTGGCAGAAGGATAACTACCAGAGCTATGCTGCTTCCCGGGCCGGCGTAAATAATAGTAATAAGGACGCTGATTATTATGCAACTATAGGTGATTACACCAGCATTGACTCATACAATGACGAGAAAGCATTGGAAAGAAATTTCAATCAGATGTATGACACAGAAATATATTACTGGGAGTGGAATTCTGTAGAGGAACGAAGAACATACAGGGACATGTGGATCTCAAGCGAACAGACGAACAATGATATACGATTTGTGGTTGGGGGTTTAATATTAAATAGAGTTGCAAGTGCAATAAATGCTGCAAGATTAGTTTCTTCTTACAACAAGAGATTAGAAGAGGAAGTTAGCTGGAATTTTTCTGTTGGATTTATGAATCGGCCGAACCTGCCTACAAGTATTTCTTTTAATTTTCAAAAATCACTTTAACAAAACCTGTCCGCCATCCCGACCTTGTTGGGCTTAACGAAGGAGGACCATTTTTTTCGTTTCAGAATAATTACCTGCTTCAATTCTGTAAAAATAAATTCCACTTGTTAACCCTGTTCCATTAAAATCGACCTGATAACTACCCGAAACTTTTTCTTCATCAACTAAAGTAGTCACCTCATTTCCTAGAACATCATAAACTTTTAAAGTTACTGGAACGTCACTCTGAGCATGTCGAAGAGTGATTGAGGGAATTGTGAATTGAATTTTTGTAGTTGGATTAAAAGGATTAGGAAAATTCTGATAAAGATTGAAATTGTCAGGAGTGACTGGGCTTTCTTGTGTGTTTGATACATGAAGAATTCTGATCGGGAACTTCGGACCAAAATTCCATCGATCATTTGGATCGGGGATAGAATCCCACACTATGCTTAAACCACATGAATAAATTGTATCCCATTCAGCAGAAGAATCGGAAGCAGTGTATCCGAAATCCCAATAGATTGTATCCTGAGGACTCGGAAATGGTAATGAAAATGCTTGGGTAAGTTCATTTAATGCATATTGATTTTGATATGAAAACGAATCTAATAGAACCATTTCACCAAACCTGCCTGCTACGTTGTAACCGCCAGCTTCTGCAGGACCGCCAGACATAAAACATTGGAAGTAGCCTGTTTGTCCAACATAAAGAGTTTCAGGACCTTCAACCCAAACACTTACTGAAAAATCTCTATCTAACGTATGACAAACGCATCCCCTACCGTTCAGCTCTGTGCATCCAATTAAGTCTATTCCATCAATGTTCGCAATGATTACAGCAGAAACAAATGCTAAAAATAAAAATGCTAAGAAGAAATTAAATTTCATTTTTTAAGGATTTTGTGTAACTGACGGCAAAGATATAAAAAATCAGGAATAAAATGCGACTCAATTTTTAGTTGAGCCGCATAATAATTATTTAAGCAGAATCATCTTTTTAGTAGATAAAAAGTTGCCTGTGGAAAGCGTATATAAATTCTACTCAATTTTTACTGAATGGGAATTGACTTGACAAAAACAGTGTTCGCTAAAAATTATTCTATTATTTACTTCGAAGTTCGTCCACCATGATCTCCAACCATCACCCATTTACCATCTTTCTTCATTAAAATATCAGTCCATCTTCCTTTTTCCCATTCCTTCTTTCCTTCATTATCCTCTGTGTATTGTGTATAATAATAGTGGACAAATGCAAA
>JAPHUI010000324.1 GCA_026193755.1 Ignavibacteriaceae bacterium
ATTTTATCATTGGTTTTAATTGTTCCGTTAAAAATTCTGATGTAAGCGACAGCTCCACGATAAGAATCAAAAATAGAATCAAATATTAAAGCTTGAAGTGGAGCATTCGGATCTCCCTTTGGCGGAGGAATCCGGTTTACTATCGTATCAAGGAGCAAGTCGATGCCAACATTAGTTTTTGCGCTTACTTTAATTATATCTTCTTCTTTACATCCTATGAGATCGGTTATTTGATGAGAAATTTTTTCGACCTCAGCGCTGGGAAGATCAATTTTATTAATTACTGGAATTATTTCCAATCCTGCATCGAGTGCTAAATAAAGATTACTGATTGTTTGTGCCTCTACACCCTGTGCAGCATCTACAACAAGCAGAGCTCCTTCACAGGCAGCTAGTGAACGGGAAACTTCGTAACTGAAATCTACGTGACCGGGAGTATCAATTAAATTAAGAATATATTTTTCACCGCTTGATAAATTATAATGCATCTGAATTGCGTGCGATTTAATAGTAATTCCCCTTTCCCTTTCAAGGTCCATATCATCCAAAACCTGAGCCTTAGCTTCGCGCTGAGTAACAGCACCGGTTTTTTCCAATAGCCTATCAGCAATAGTGGATTTACCATGGTCAATATGCGCAATTATGCAAAAATTTCTAATTCGTTCCATCGGGTGAGTGTTTAATTAATATGCAAATATAAATAGGGGTATGCTCTTATTAAAGGTAAAGAAAACAGAACTAAATCAATTAAAAAGCTATACAACCAAGGAATTCATAACCTCTGACTTTGTTAGAGTATCAATAATTATCCCTTCCCTTAGAGCATTCTCAGAAACAGTCATTTCTTTCAACTCAAACTTCTTAAAAATTTGAGAAAGGATCAGCAGACCGGCCGGAATTATATCTGCTCTTTTTATTTCCATCCCTTCTATGAAAAGTCTGTCAACAGGTGATTTACATTTTAGTACATCGGATGTTAATTCAAAGACTTCATTAGCAGTGAAAGTAAAACCATTCATCGTCTTTTTAAACTTACCGTTTCGTCTGAAAGAAATAATTGATGCAGCAGCAACGATTGTACCTGAACTTCCAACTGCCATTTCATACCTGTGGTGTGGGTGAAGATTGCCATTAGAGTTCAGCTTATCCTGTATATAGTGTCTACACATATCAATTCCTGAATCAGAAAGATTATAATCAGGGAAGAACATTTTGCTTAGACGTACCGCTCCAATCTTAATGCTTTCTGCAAATTCGGATATCCCCTTTTCTCCCAGAAGAAGTTCTGTGCTGCCTCCACCTATATCTATGCACAATATTCTTCTATTATAGACATCCAGCGCATGCTGAACACCAAGATAAATTAATTGAGCTTCAGTTTTACCATCAATCGCTTCAACCGTTATTCCGGTCACATTATACATTCGGTCGATAAATTCTTCTTTATTCCTCGCTTCTCTCACTGCACTCGTTGCAATAGCTCTCACATCGGCCTTATAAAACTGTGCGATCTTTGCAAAGTCTTTAAGCACATCGGAAGCTTTTTCCATTTCACCTTCAGATATCAATGAAAACTCTTTCCCTTTATGGGATCCTAGACGGATTACTTCTCGCTCTCTGTCAATAATTTTAAATGAACCATCACTCTTAACCTGGACAATTATCAAATGAAAAGAGTTAGTACCCATATCAATTGCAGCGATACACTTATTCAATTTTTAATCTCCTTTTTGCTTAAAATCAAATCGCAAAGATGATATACATCTTCTACAGAAACATCATCAATAAGTTCAGACTTGCGGATAAAATATTTATTTATTCCGATTGGTGCCCAGTTGAATGGATTCGTTGGTCCAAATATAGATATTTGCGGTGTATCAGTTGTACCCGCTACGTGCATTATTCCAGTATCGTTCGAAATAAAAAGATCAGACATAGATATTAAGGCGGCAATCTGTGGAATAGGTCTATTAATAAATTTCCCAAATTTAATCTCCGCATTTTTAATCAGAAAATTCAATTCTTCTTTTTCAGCCCACCCGCCGGTTAAATAAAAATTTACAGAGAAGTTGTTATCAATTTTTTGAACAAGCAAAATATACTTTTCCAGTGACCATCTGTTATTCGCTTTACCAGCTCCTACATGCAAACCTATAAGATATTTTTTTGAGTGATCACTAAACTCATTAAAAAAAAATTTTGCTGCTGTAGTATCAACTTCGTCAAAAGTAATCTCGGATTTAAAATTATTGGTGTTTATTCCGAAAGGTCGAACAATATCGAGGCTTCTTTCTGAAACATTAGAGTCAGGATGACTGCGCCAATCAAGGTCAACTCTTCTATCGAAAAGAAAGGCACTCGGATTATCTTTCCCGTTTAATGATCTCGCACCAATACGGATTTTTGACTTAGAAATTCTTGCCAACAGATTGCTTGTGAATGAAATTGAAACGAGCACCGGAACAATTGCAAGATCGTAACCTTCCCTAAGAAACTTTATCAGGTTATAAAAGTAAACCGGGTTATACAATTTTTTTTTATCAAATACATAGATTCTATCAAGGAATTTGTTTTTTGCAATTCCAGGATAATTAAAAGGACTTACAACCAGGGAAATATTTGACTCGGGAAAGGTTTCTTTAAGTGCTCTGAATAGTGAAACACCTGATAGTACATCACCCAGCTGATTATGCTGCCGGACAACAAGGATTTTTTTAGGGGTTCCGATAAGCTTGTCTTGATTATCATCCAAAGAAAAAAATAATCTGAATAAAGAGTATACTATTTTTGATGTGAAATTCTCTTTAGGCATTATCTTCTTTGAATGAATCACTTTCTTCATCAGGCAGAGTAATATCCCGGAAATCTGCTTCTTCCAAATCTTTATACTTATTTTTCAAATGTTCTGCTTTGTCTTTAAGATCATCAATACCAGATGTGGAACCGGATTTAAAGTTCGTCAATAACTTTACTAATCTCATTACAAAGAGAATAAAAATAAAAGCGGCTAATATCAAAATTATTCGGATCAAATTATCCTCCTAATTTCTGGATTAAAATATTCAGTAAAACCTCTGTCTTCCCTGAAAATTTGTTTGAATAATTCGTTGAAATCATTTTCGCTGTTTACAAAATCAATCTCAGAAGAATTTACTATCAAGAGCGGCGTAGAATTGTACCTGAAGAAAAAATGATTATAAGCTTCGCTTAGTTCGTCCAGATAACTTCTTGTGATTGCTCTTTCAATTTTTCTGCTTCTTTTTTTGATGTTATACATTAATCTTTCAGTGCTTGATTGCAGAAAAATGACGAGATCAGGTTTCCGCAAGGTTCGCGCAAGCAGCGGATACATGCTTTCGTAAAGGTTTAATTCATCTTTGCTAAGGTTCAGATAAGCAAAAATTCTGTCTTTCTCAAAAATGTAATCGCAAATAATATGTTCCAGAAATAAATCTTCCTGGTTCAGTTCCTGGTGCTGCTTGAATCTATTGATAAGAAAAAACATTTGTGTTTGAAATG
>JAPHUI010000205.1 GCA_026193755.1 Ignavibacteriaceae bacterium
GGAATCAATCCCATTTTCTTAATTGATTCTTTTTCAAATTGCGATACATCTTTTTCAGTGGTATCTGTTATTACATGCCAATCCATATCCAGCAAAGAAGCAGCAATGTATTCCAGAGTTTCAAAACCCTGATTAAAAAATCTGGAGTTATGAATTTTATCAATTAATTCCTGAGGAATTGGTTCGCCAGTTTTGTAATGCTTTGCGTACATTTCGAGAACTTCCGGCTGCAACGCCCATTTTTCCATTATCTGTGATGGAAGTTCAACAAAATCAGATGGAACTGTCCCTGAACTTGGATAAGTGACATTCTGAAACAAAGCGTGAAGCGCATGTCCGAATTCATGGAATAAAGTTAGTACGTCATCAAGACTAATTAATGCAGGTAAATCACTAGTAGGTTTTGAAAAATTACCAACATTAGTTACCAGCGGAGTAATATAATTCCCATCTATGTTACTCTGAAATCTGAAATTATCGCACCATGCACCGTTTGTTTTACCGGCACGCGGGAAGTAATCAGTATATAAAATTCCAATATGCTTTCCATTAGATTCCCTAACTTCAAAAACTTTTACTTCGGGATTGTAAACCTGGATGTCATCTCTTTCAATAAATTGCAATCCATATAGTTTTGTTGCAACAGCAAACGCTCCGTTAATTACATTTTCAAGCTTAAAGTATGGACGCAGCATTTCTTCATCGAGAGCATATTTTTCTTTTTTCACTTTTTCTGCATAGTACCACCAGTCCCACGGTTCCAGCTTAAACTTTCCACCTTCAGCATCAATTATTTTTTGCATTTCTTCAACTTCCGATTTTGCTTTCGCGATTGTCGGTTTCCAGATATCATTTAAAAAAGAGTAAACATTATCCGGTGTCTTCGCCATTTTCTTTTGAAGCACGAAATCAGCATACGTTTTATATCCCAAAAGATTAGCTTTATCAACTCTCAAGACGATAATTCTCGAAAATATTTTTTTATTATCCAGCTCATCATTGTTATTGCCCCGGTTCATATAGGCTCTGTACATTCTTTCTCTAAGATCTCTATTCTCCGAGAATTGCAAAAAGGGAATTAACGTTGGTTTATCAATTGTAAACAACCATTTTCCTGTCAGCCCCTGTGCTTCTGCTTTCTCTTTTGCTGCATGGATAGATGCATCGGGAAGTCCGGCAAGATCTTCTTGTTTATCAATGATCAACTGAAACTTATTATTTTCTTTACGAACATTGTCGCCAAATTTTAGAATAAGCTGGGAGAGCTCATCATTTATTTTTCTTAATTTTTCTTTTCCTTCTTCATTCAGGTTTGCACCGCCTCTTACAAAATCGATATAGTAATTTTCGAGAACTCTATTTTGTTCGGTAGTAAGATTAAGAGTTTCTCTTTCATCGTACAAAGTTTTAATACGCTGAAAAAGTTTTTCGTTCAGATAAAAATCATCTACGTGCTTTGACAACATAGAAGTAGACTTTTCAGCAATTTTCTGCATCTCATCATCAGTATCAGTACTGTTAAGATTACCAAACACTCTCGTTACCTTGGTAAGCACCTGCCCGCTTTTTTCAATTGCAGTAATTGTATTCTCAAAAGTCGGTTCATCCTGATTACTGACGATTGCTTCAAACTCAGCGTTCTGTTGTTTAATTCCCTCTTCAAACGCAGGCAGAAAATTTTCTCGTCTGATTTCATTGAATGGCGGAGTTTGAAAAGGTGTTTTCCACTCTCTAAAAAAAGAATTCTCAGTGCTTTGCGTTTGTGCAGGCAGATTAAAATACATCATTAACATTAAAATAAGCAGATTGCAGAAATGTTTTTTCATTGTGATCTCCTGAAGGATATTAGATAATTAAGTGAAGTGTTTTATAATTATTAAAATATTCACATACAAATCTATTGAATAACCTTTGCCGAAATCAATAAATATTACACTACCGGTAAATAGAACCCCTATTAAGTCTTATTAATAGGGGTTTGGAAATTGAGCTTATTAAGTCTTACTTCAAGTGTATCATCTTCTTAGTTGCGACAAAGTCTCCTGCTTTCAATTGATAAAAATAAATTCCGCTCGGTAATCCCGTCCCATTAAACTCTACTTCATATTCTCCCGCTGGTTTTTCTTCATTAACAAGTGTTGCGATTTCTCTACCGAGGATATCGTAGACTTTTAATGTAACCACTATGTCACTCTGA
>JAPHUI010000023.1 GCA_026193755.1 Ignavibacteriaceae bacterium
AGTTGATCTTACAACTTTGTATTTAACCTCAACATCATTAAGGTTTGCTCCTGAATAAGTTTTTGCAAATCCTTCGGCGGTTACTTTATCATTTAAGGAATAGCTCCCTTTTACAGGATCAAACTTTACTTCAAATTTTGGGCGTTTGTATTCCTCTACCCGGAAATATTGTGAGCCGTATTCATTCGAAATTCTATACTGACCGCCAATTTTCCCGACAGGAATTGTGAACTTACCGTTAAAAGTTCCGTATTCATTTGTTGTGAAAGTTGCATCAGAAATTTTTTGACTGTTTGCATCGTAAAAAGAAACAGTTGTTTGTTTATCGGTGACAATTTTATTGTCTTTCTTTCCATCGGTGTCTATAATCAATCCTTTGAAATAAACAATTTGTCCGGGTCTGTAAATGGCTCTGTCAAGATAGAAGAATGTGGTTATTCTTCTGGTCGGTTCATTTTGGCGATAATAAGAATAATAGTTTTGAGATTCGAAACGATCGTTACCATTTTTAAATATTACTTTGTAGTTGTTATAATTATTTTCTTTTTTATTGAATTCGAATAACCCTTCGCTGTTAGTTTTACCATCTTCAACTTTTATGTATCTATATTCACGTTCATCCTGAATGTATTTTTGAACCAGTACATCAACGTGAACATCAGTCAGGGGTTTTCCGGTTTCTCTGTCCATTACATAAAACTGAACTTTCTTGTCTTTCATATCACGTCTTACATAACTTATATTAGAGACCCATGTCTTGCTGTAACCAACAGCATTTTTTATGTAAGTAAATTCAGGATCAGTTGCCACGAGGAGAAGATACCAGCCGACAGAAAGCTCCGGCATTTTAATTTCAACGCTGTGCTGCTGGTAGTCCTTATCATCTGGTAAATCCAGTGACCACCCTTTGACCGGTTTTTGTGAAGTGTAATGTTGAACAAGTTCTTGCTGATTTAATCTTTTCTCCTTTTTTTCCGATGATTCATCCCACGGTATTACTCGGAGATAAATCTTGTTAATGTTCTTGTATGAGACCAGACCACGAAAAGGTTTATCAGGTATGTTTCCGTACTCAGTAGTGAATTGTAAACTCTTTTGAAGAATTTGATTCTTTAGCCAGGCACATTCACTTGCACCGAATGTATCAGGAAACTTTTCAATAGCTGAATTGCAAAACTCTAAAGCTTTTTTCAGTTCCCATTTGTGATCATCGGAAACAGTTGGAGAATATTGTTGTCCCTCGTCATAAAAATACCTCGCCTTGTTATATGAGATCATTGTGGAATATGGAATATTGCTGAATCTTTCTTCCATTTTTATAATTGAAGAAATGTACAAACTGTCTTTTTCAGGATGAACCGAATTGCTTCTTACAAAGTTTAATCTAGCAAGATCAACATCTATCAAAGCATCTTTTACATCGTCATCAAGATGAAATTCAACCAAATCCTGGTAGAGTTTGATAGCGTAAAATTTAAGTGATAGTGAATCTTTAGTCTGGTAGTTTATTTTTATAAACTTTTCTGCCGGTGAGAAATCTTCGGATTTATCCAATACAAATTTGTAAACCGGATTGGTTACTGAAGCTTCATCATTTATGTAAAAAGAAAGCGCCTGGTTAGCAAGCAGGTCAAATAAAGTCGGGCGCAGATAAGCTTGATCCGAGTTGCTGTATACAAGTATATTTTCAAAATCTTTAATCGATATCATCTTCAGGCCTTCGCTCTTTTCTAACGAAGCCTGATAATACTTAACTATTTCTTTAACAAGTCGTGCAAGATCCCATGTCTGAAAATCTTCGTTGTCAAAATTTACTGTTTCGGTCCTCTGCTGAAATCGCCATCGATTATTCTGGTAATACTGCCAGTAAATGTTTGCAAGAATTGATTCAAGAATTGCGTTTGCTGGGGAGGGCGCAACTTTTATTTCTGTTTTTACATCATTAACTATTTTAACGTGACTATCTTCTTCAATGTAATTTCCGTATTTCAGTTTATAAAAAATTGATTTAATGAACTGCGGTTGATTGTTATCTTTCTTGGCTGCTTTGTAGATTTCTTCAACAACTTCAAGTGCTGAACGTGTTAGCCCCTGTTGTTCAAGCGAGTCGACTTTTTGCCAGGCAGCTTTATAGTCATCACCAAAGTTGAAACTTATTTTTGTTGGTTTATTTCCGATTATTCTGATTCCGGGAATGAGGTTTGAAAATGACAAGATTAAAAATGCGAGTGGAATAATCAGCAGAAGAAAATATTTATGCTTCATCTCGATAACCCTTAATTATTAGAAATTCTTTTTTATCAAAAATCTTGTAATTATTTAATTGGTTTTACTTACAGGAGAAGATTAGGTTCCCGAAAAATTATTTTTGTTAAAATTAATTTAACAAATAAGAGACTTAGATGTGACAGTTTTGACGGAAGGTGTATTAATTTTGATGATCACTTGACTGTCATTCCCGCGACTCCGAATTTAATCGGAGGAGTCGAGAATCCGTCAATTAATAATTGCAGATTCCAGACAAGCTGGAATGACACAGAAAAAAACCTAATTAGTGATTGTGAATGGTAAGCTTTTCAAACATTTCAATATCAGTCGTAGTCGTGACTTTGAAGTTTAGCATTGAGCCTTCAACAATATTTATATCAATTCCAAGCTCTTTAATTAGCATTGATTCATCAGTACCGATAAAATTCTTTTCGTAAGCTTTTTTCATTGCCTTCTTCAAATCTTTATACGTGAAGATTTGCGGAGTTTGTACATAATAAATTTCAGTTCTGTCAACATATTCTTTAACAATTCGGTCTCCTTTAAGAAGAGTATCTCTCGCTTTCAGGCAGACGAGTGCGTTACCTTTATCTTTAGCAGTATTTATTGCTTTGGTTAAAATACTTTCAGGAAGTAAAGGGCGGGCAGCATCGTGAACGGCAATCAAGTCGTTATCATCAGCATTAATCGATTTGAGAGCACTATTTACTGAATCCTGTCTTTCCTCACCGCCTTCAACAATTTTTGTAATCTTTGTAAGATGAAACTTGTTTTTAATTTCTTCAAGCAAAGAAAAATAAGCAGGTTCTGCAGAGATTATTATTTCATCAACAAGATTATTCTGCTGGAAAACCTCGAGAGTATAAACGATGAGTTCTTTTCCGTGAAATCTTATGTACTGCTTTGGAGTTTCAGTACCTCCTCTTTTCCCTTTACCGCCAGCCGGAATGACAGCGTAAACTTTCACAATGGTAAATCTTTCTTAATTGTTTTAATAGGAATCAAAGAGAATTTCACATCAATTTAAAAAAGAATACTTCGGTTGCATGCTTTGCATGACTGCATGCATTCATAAACTCATGCATTCATGCTTTAACTAATTTGTACTATATTTTATACTTTTTATATCAAATATATTTTGACAAAATCGTTTTCGTTATATAATGAGCATTGCATCGCCGTAACTCAAAAAGCGGAACTTTTCTTTTAAGGCTTTCTTATAAGCTTTAAGTACCAGGTCAGTTTCAGCAAATGCACAAACCAGCATAAGCAGAGTTGATTCGGGGACGTGAAAATTTGTAATGAGCTTATTTGTTATTTTAAAATCGTAAGGCGGATAAATAAACTTATCTGTCCAACCACGATTTTCTTTTACGAATCCGTCTGCCGTAGTGCTTGTTTCCAGTGCTCTGCAAGTACTTGTTCCGACGACAAAAATGTTATTCTTGTCGTGCATAGCTTTGTTTATTCTTTCAGCAGATTTATGCGGGATTTCGAAAAACTCCGAATCCATTTTATGTTTTGTCAAGTCTTCCACCTCAACCGGTCTGAATGTTCCCAATCCAATGTGAAGAATTACCGGTACGATTGTAACTCCTTTCTTCTGAATTTTGGCAAGCATCTGTTTGGTAAAATGAAGTCCCGCAGTTGGAGCCGCAACGGCTCCATCAACTCTTGCATAAACAGTTTGGTAGTTCTCTTTGTCCGAAGCTTCAGCATCTCTCTTTATATAAGGAGGAAGCGGTGTCTCGCCGATTTTCTCTACGGCTTTAAAAATATTACCCGGCTGGTTAAACCTGATTGTTCTTCCGCGCGAAGTTGTGTTATCAATTACTTCGCACCAGAGTTTATCATTAAAATAAATTTTGTTTCCTATTCGTACTTTTCTTGCAGGATCAACAATTACATCCCAAATACATTCTTCAGCATTGAGCTCTCTTAAAAGAAAGACTTCAATCTTTGCATTTGTTTTTTCTTTTTTACCAAATAGCCTTGCCTGAAATACGCGGGTTTCATTTACAACCAGCACATCTCCTTTAGACATATAATCGACAACATTGCTGAAACGTTTTGTCTGCAAATCCTGGGTTTCCCTGTTTACAACCATTAGCTTTGCTTTATCTCTGGGTGATACCGGGTATTTAGCAATTGCGGTTTTTGGCAGATTGTAACTAAAATCTGATAGCTTCATCCTTCTTTATCCTTTTTAATTTTTATGATAAAGCAGATGGTAATTTACCACCTGCTTAAAATATGTTCTATCTCTTTTTATTCTTTTTCTTCGAAGAAGACCTTGAATTTGATTTCTTGATCTTCTTTTTATTAATTACCGCTCTGGCAGCAGCAAGTCTCGCTATCGGCACTCTGAAAGGTGAGCAGCTCACATAATCAAGTCCTGTTCTATGACAAAACTCAACTGATGAAGGTTCTCCACCATGTTCGCCGCAAATACCTACTTTAAGATCTTTTCGGGTCGATCTACCTTTTTTGGTTCCCATTTCAACAAGCTGTCCGACACCTGATTGATCCAAAGCTTCAAATGGATCAGAAGGTAAAATATCATGCTGCACATAGACCGGCAGAAATTTACCCGCATCATCTCTTGATAATCCAAATGTTGTCTGTGTCAAATCGTTCGTACCAAAGCTGAAGAACTCTGCTCTTTCCGCTATTTCATCAGCGGTCAGAGCTGCTCGTGGCAATTCTATCATTGTTCCAACAAGATAATTTATTTTCTTTCCTTTTTCTTTTATAACCTCTTTTGCAACGCGTCTTACAATATCTTCCTGCAATTTAAATTCATTCACGTGCGCAACAAGCGGAATCATAATTTCTGGTTTAACTGCAATACCTTTTTTAGCAACGTTAACTGCTGCTTCAATAATCGCTCTGGCCTGCATTTCAGTTATCTCTGGAAAAACTACGCCGAGCCTGCAACCTCTGAATCCGAGCATCGGGTTGAATTCAGCAAGACTTTCAATTTTACTTTTAAGTTTTGATTCACCAATTCCAAGCTCTCCCGCAAGTTCAGCTATTTCTTTATCTGAATGAGGTAAGAACTCGTGCAGTGGTGGATCAAGTGTTCGGATAGTAACAGGTCTTCCCTTCATCGCTTTAAAAATTCCTTCAAAATCTTCACGCTGTAATGGAAGAAGCTCTGCAAGCGCAGCTTTTCTTTCTTCAACTGTATCCGATACAATCATCTTTCTCACAGAAGTTATCCGGTCACCGCCAAAGAACATATGCTCGGTTCGGCACAAACCGATTCCTTCAGCACCAAAAGCGATTGCATTTCTTGCCTGGTCAGGTTGATCTGCATTTGTTCTAACTTTTAATCTTCTAATCTCATCAGCCCATTTCATTAAGCTTGAATAAGTCTGGTAAACAGAAGATTCTTTTGGCTGCATAGTTTGTGATAAAAGAACCTGAATAACCTCAGATGGCTTTGTTTCCAGCTTTCCTTTTAATACTTCACCGGTTGTTCCATCAATAGAAATAAAATCTCCTTCTTTAATGATGTCGTTCTTTCCTTCGACTCCAATTGTTCTTTCTTTGTAATTGATCTTTAGGGAACCGCAGCCGGCAACACACACTTTACCCATCTGTCTTGCAACCAATGCGGCGTGTGATGTCATTCCACCGCGAGCAGTTAGAATACCTTCGGATGCATTCATTCCTTTTATATCTTCAGGAGAGGTTTCAATTCTTACAAGAATAATCGGATCACCTTTGGCTGCCATCTCTTCAGCATCCTGTGCATTGAGAGCAACTTTACCTGAAGCAGCACCCGGTCCAGCATTCAATCCTTTTGCAATTAATCTTCCCTCTGAAATAACACGGTTCTTTTCCTTCGGATCAAATATTGGTCTCAATAACTGGTTCAATTGATTAGGTTCAATTCTGGCTAAGGCTTCTTCTTTTGATATGAGTTTTTCTTTAACCATATCCACTGCCATTCTAATCGCAGCAAAACCAGTTCTTTTTCCAACCCTACATTGCAACATCCAAAGCTTTCCCTGCTGGATAGTAAACTCGATATCCATCATTTCTTTGTAGTGCTTCTCAAGAGTTTTTCTAATATTATCAAGCTGCTTGTAAATTCTCGAGTCTTCTTTTTTCAATTCGGAAATCGGATGAGGTGTTCTGGTCCCTGCAACAACATCTTCTCCCTGCGCATTGAACAAATACTCACCATAAAATACATTTTCTCCTGTCGCAGGATCGCGGGTAAATGCAACACCAGTTCCTGAATCTTCACCCATATTACCAAATACCATTGACTGAACATTAACTGCAGTTCCCCAGTCGGCGGGAATGTTGTTAAGTTTCCTGTAAACAATTGCTCTGTCGTTCATCCATGAACCGAATACAGCACCCACTGCACCCCAAAGTTGATCCATCGGATCTGTAGGAAATTCATGTCCTGTTTTTTCTTTAATTGCTGCCTTAAATTCTTCAACTAATTCTTTAAGATGGTCTGCTCTTAATTCAGTATCCAGTTTGAATCCATGCTGGTGTTTCTTTTTATCAAGTATAACTTCAAAAGGATCTTCATCCTGTTTATTTACTGGTTTCAATCCTAATACCACATCACCGTACATCTGTACAAATCTTCTGTAAGAATCGTACGCAAACCTGGGGTTACCTGTTTTCTTAATTATTCCTTTAATCGTTTCATCATTTAAACCCAGATTCAGAATTGTATCCATCATTCCCGGCATCGATGCCCTTGCACCACTTCTAACCGAAATAAGAAGAGGATTCTCGGGATCACCAAACTTCGCACCCATTTCTTTTTCAACTTTATTAAGTGCTGAAATTACCTGTGCTTTTAATTCTTTTGGATATTTTTTATTGTTATCGTAATAGTAGGTGCAGACTTCAGTAGTAATAGTAAACCCGGCTGGTACCGGTAACGAAATATTAACCATCTCGGCAAGGTTAGCACCCTTTCCACCCAGTAGCGATTTCATTTCTGCTTTTCCATCGGCTTTCTTTCCTCCGAAAAAGTATACGTATTTGCGCGGCATTAAAGTTTCCTCCGTAATTAGATTATCTGATATAAATGCGAAATAGAAAAATTTTAGACCCCAAAGATAAAGCCGTTAAAGGAAGATTCATCATCTAATATGAATTTTATTTTTAAATAATATATGTCAATATCATCCAGTTCTCTTGAAAATTGTGTCAATTTAACCGCATCCTTCTCTGTCGTAACAACCGAGTGGGAGTTAGTCGAATAAAAAAGCTGCCGAATCCTTTGTATATCGTTATAAGTGTATCTTTTATGATCCTTGAAAATTAGTTTGTTTTGTGTATCAACTTTTGTCTGCTTCAAAATATTAAGGAACGAAACCGGCGAAGCAATGCCCGACACCACGAGACTTTTCTGTCCTTGAAATTCTTGAAGACTCAGTTCAGTGTTCAATTTCAAATCAAAGAAACTTATTGCTTGATAAAATCCAGTAAAAATCTTTATCCCTTCAAGTAGCTCGTTGTACTCAACAAGGATTGGCTTTTTCTCCATAAACTTTCTGTTTATAATTACCGCATCAGCCCGCTTAATAGAACTAAGTGGTTCACGCATTGCACCGGAAGGTAAAAGATTATGAGTAAAAAAATTATATTCAGATAAAAAATTTCGGTCCATCACGAGTATATTAACGTCTCTGTTAATCCAGCGATGCTGGAATGCATCATCCAAAACAATAGTATCAATACCAGTATCATCTATTAACCTTTCCGCTCCTTTAACTCTGTTCTCAGCAACTGCAGCCGGGACTGAACAATCCATGACAGTATGAAATATTTCATCACCTGATTTATCAACGGTAGTCAGGATCTTTTTCCCGTCAGAAACGAGTATATAACCTTTTGATTTTCGTCCATATCCTCTGCTTAATACACCAACTTTAAAACCTTTACGCTTTAACAAATTCGTTAAGTAAATTGAAACAGGTGTTTTTCCTGAACCACCAACAGTAATATTTCCGACGGCAAAAACTTTTGCTTTAACAGACTTGCTTTTCAGAATATTCTCATCGAACAGAAAATTTCGCAGCCATATAATAAAAGCGTAAACTGGTATAAAGGGATAAAGTATAGTTCTTAAGAAATTCATTTTTATCTTATGAAAAATTTTGTGCTTGTTCCTGGAGCTTATTCAATTCTGCATTACAACTGAAAATAACTGCCGATGTTTCTTCGAAAGTAAGTTTCCTGTTTACATAAACAGGGTCTGAATAAACAATTTTTGCTGTTGTAAAGAAATAAGGGATTTCAAACTTATCCCAGTTGCTTAAAAATTTTTTCCTTTTGAATCCGACTCCAGCTAGTATTAGTGGAATTCCTGTTTTCTTAGCAGTAACCACGGCCCCAGCTTTGAAATTATGTCTTGGACCTCTAGGTCCATCAGGCGTAATTGCAACAGAGTATTTATTTTTTGCATAATCAACCATAATTCCAAGGGCTACATCACCACCTGTACTGCTGGAACCACGAATGACTTTGTATTTCCATTTCTTCAATATCTTAGCGAGAAGATCACCATCTTTGCTTTTACTCGTCAATGCAGCAAAGTTTTTCGAGCCGTGTAAATACCACGGCAGCAACATTGTTCCATGCCAAAAAGCTAAAACGTAGTTTTGGTTGTTTTTATTTAGTGTTTCTATCACTTCGTTATTCTGCCTGACAATCTTTAAACTCTTGCAAAGGATAGTCAGGATATAATAGAGAAAATGATATCCTAAAAACCTGAGAAGTCCCTGTTTAGATTTTTTAAGACTCATTCAAAATTCCAAGGATTGATCTGGCAGCTTTTTCAGATGCTCCTTCGCCACCTAATTTATTTTTAACTTCTCCAAGCCTGAGTTTCATATCTTCATAAATCTGATTATCAGATAAAATATTTGAAGCTTCATTAAAAATATTTACAGCACTTGCCTTATTTTGGATTAATTCAGGTACAACCATTTCATTCAGCAATATATTTACCATCCCTATTCTATCAAGCTTAACAAGTTGTTTTCCTATTAAATAAGTAAGCGGACTCGTTTTATAAATAATAACCATCGGTAATGAAAAATAGCCAGCTTCCAACGTTGAAGTACCGGATTTGATTATTCCAAACCTGGAGTATTTCATCAATTCGTAATTATGATCTTCAACAGAAACAAATTTTTCATTTCCAGACAACTGTCGAAGATATTTTTCATCAATATTTTTTGAACGGGCAACAACAACCTGCAAATTAAATTTATTTGCCAGCTTGCCGGCGGCTTTTATTGCTTCAGGAAAAATTTCTTTCACTTCTTGTTTACGGCTTCCCGGCATTACAAGAAGAATTTCTTTGTCGAGTTCAAGCTTAAACTTTGAATAAAATTCATTTTTATTTATGAATTTGTATCTACTAACTCTTTCTACCAAGGGATGCCCTACAAACTCTACATCAATATTTTCTTTTCCGTAGAATTCAGCTTCAAACGGAAAAACTAAGAGCATTTTATCTACATACTTTTTTACCTTTTTGATTCTGCCTTTAGCCCACGCCCAAATCTGCGGCGAAACATAGTAGATAACTTTCACTCCGAGCGGTTTAAGCTTTTTAGCAATGCTCAGGTTGAAACCAGGATAATCAATTAAAACAACATGCTTTATTTCTTCATCTTTAATTACATCGATAAGCTTTTTCTGAACCTTCCTTATAAATGGTAAATGCTTTACTACTTCAATAAATCCAAGAAACGCCATCTGATCAGAATGGTAAATAAGCTCCATTCCCTCTTCCCGCATTTTATCGCCACCTATCCCTATTATATTTAAATGAGGTTTAAGAGATTTTAGTTCCTTTACTAGTGCAGCACCAATCAAATCGCCTGATACTTCTCCAGTAATAATCATTAATTTTTTAGAAGATTCACTCAATTCAGTCCGCCTCTAATAATCCATAGGATTACCAGCATTAAAGAAATTCCGAGAAAAGCCTGAAGACTCCTTGTTTCAGAACGAAGTCCTGCATCTGCACTAAAGGGAGGCTGAGTTACACTCTTGTTTTTGTAAGGTACGAATCTTGGAAAGAATGGGGAAACGTTTTTGCAATAATCTTTATATTCTTCCCTGAATCTTTCTCTAAGATATTTTTCTTCTTCTTTCACTATAAGGTAATACTGGAAAAGGAAAAAGAGTATTGCAACAACTTGCAGATAAGGAAACCAGGCAAAAGACATTATTCCAAGACCGAGATAAATTAAAATATTACCTACATAAAGAGGATTTCTAACATAAGCGAAAGGTCCACTGATGATAAGAAAAGTCCCGCCAACAGAACCGGTTGTTCTTGTCTCGCTGCCTGTCCAACTCACTCCCCAGAATCTGATTAGTTCCCCTACCATAGAAATAGTAAAACCAATTACTAATGTCAAGATAGTAGATTCCTGAAAAATCAGCATTAGAATAAGGAACGGAATCGGTGTGTAACTTCTGTATTTAAATAAAAGAGAAGAAAAATCTGTCATTGTCTATAACTGTTGTGTAAAATTTGTCAATGTTTATCTTTATGTTTTTTATTCGATCAAAAAGACTTCACGTCTTTTTAATTCTGCCTGATGTCTTTTCTTCAATCTTTTCTTTGAGCCAAGTTCATTCAGTCGTACTATTACGTCATCAAAATTCTTGAATGGGAAGTAAGTGATTCTGTTAACTTCACAATATTTTAACAGATCCTTTTTAGCAAAAATAAAATCAACGTATTGAATAGGGTCTTTATCCGAATTCCCGTCTCCAATGAACACGGTGTAATCCTCTTCGCCACTATTATCTATTATATGATTCCGTTTACAATTAGCAGTGCTTTTACAATCAGAATTATAATAGGGAAAATATGGAAGCAGCTTTCCTTTACTGTCTAAAATTAATTTGTTTGAATAGACTTTCAGGTGATTGAGGTCTTCACGGGTTAATATTTTGTTTATATAATAATCAAATCCATCGCTTAATACGAAGAGTTCTAAATTATGTTCTTCACAAAATTCTATAAAATGATGCAGCGTTGGTTCAACTTTCTGCGAAAGAATAAAGTTATCAAGCTCATCTTTCTCAATTGCGGGAGCCGCTTTGCATAATTTCTCCCAGCATTCTCTCGAAGAGATTTTGTCACTCAGAAGATTTTCTACAATCTTATTTACAACCTCCTTATCAAGAAATTTTCTAAAAATTTCTTCACCAACATCACTCTGTGTAATGGTTCCATCAAAATCTAAAAATATTTTAAAGCGTCCGTTTATCAAAAATTATTCAACCTGAGAGTTAACTGATTTTTAAAGATGTGACTATTTACAGAATTTTTGTTAATAAGGAATTACAATCTCTGGTCGCTAAGCGACTACAGATAAATCTTCATTAAACCGAACACTAACCAATTTGGAAACACCTTCTTCCTGCATCGTTACACCATAAAGAGTTTCCGCTGCTTCCATAGTACGTTTATTATGAGTAACAACTATAAATTGTGTATTCCGGCTAAAGTCTTTAATTAGCCTCGTAAACCTATCTATGTTTGCATCATCAAGGGGTGCATCAATTTCATCGAGAATACAAAACGGACTTGGTTTTACAAGGTAAATCCCAAAGAGCAGCGCAATTGCAGTTAGAGTTTTCTCTCCTCCCGATAATAATTCAATTGAGGTTGGGCGCTTTCCTTTTGGTTTTGCGATAATTTCGATCTTACCTTCAAGCGGGTCGGCACCTTCTTCCAATCTTAAATCAGCTTCATCACCGGGATCAAACAAAGTCCTGAAAACCTGAATAAAGTTTTCCCTGATCATATTAAATGTTTCCGTAAATTTTGCCTGTGCAGTATGATTGATTTCCTCTATGGTTCTCACAATATCTTTTTCGGATTCAACCAGGTCGTCGCGCTGCTGGTTTAGAAAATCAAGCCTTTCTTTTTCTTCTTCATATTCAGAATATGCAAGTAAATTTATCGGTCCAAGATTACGAATCTTCTGACGTAATTCGTGAACCTCCGTCTTACGTTCCTCAAAGTTAAATGAAGAATTATCCTCAAAATTCTTTTGCTCAATCGTAATTGAATATTCTTCGTTTATATGCTCTAGCAGGTTATTCTTTTTAATTTCATACTCATTCAGTTTTATTTCCAAATCCCTGTTGCTGTCAAGGATATTATCTTTATCTGTTCTTTTCTTATTTATCTCTTCTTCTATTGAAGACGCTTCAGCTCTCAGGACATCATAATTTTTTTCGATCTTTTCGAGTCCTTCATTCAAAGATTTCTTGTTGTTCTCTAAATCGATAACCCCTTTCTCGCGTTCTTTAACTTTAACTTCAATTTCAGAGGTTTCTTTCCTGGCAAATTCTATATCACCTTTCCTTGAAACAATGGATTTATTAATCGTTTCAATGTTTGCCTGTGACTGTGTGATTGTGTTCTGAAGGTTTCGTACCTCACCAAGGTTTCTTTCCAGCTTAACTTTTATTTCATTCTCTTCTGAAACCAGTTGATTAAAATGAGCTTCTGCTTCTCTGTTTTCATTTTCAAGTAATTGTAATTGGGATTCCGAGGAAGATTTCTTTTCTTTAAGCTCATTTAGTTTCGTTTCAGCATTGTTTTTATCATTATCCAGCCTGTTAGATTCCGCTGCAATATCCTGAACCCGTTGATGTGTTTTTTCTATTTCGTCGTTCGCCTTTTTCTTTTCATACTCGAACTGCGAGATTTGCTTATCAATATTTGCAAGATCATTAACAAGCATTCTTCCCTGATCAGAAAGAACCTTTAAATCTATCCTGCTGATGAGTTTTTCATATTCCGATATTTTTTCTGTTACCAGATCAAGCTCTTGCTGTTTTGATGGAATTTCTTTTTTAATTTCATCCAAAAGCTGTCTTTTACCAAATAACGATTCATCCGCTTTGGGGGAACCGCCTTCGATCAAACCTGTTCCTTCGGCAAGGTCGCCATCTAATGTTACAAATCTGAAATCTGGAAACTTTTTTGAAAGTGATATTGCATTGTCAAAATCATCTACTATCGCTGTGCTGTCTAATAATTTCCGAAAGACGAAATTCCAGGTTTCATCTGCTTTTACAGATGTGGACGCCCAGAATTTAAATGAACTATGAGTTTCTATTTTCTTTCTTTGTCTTGATAAAAAATATGTCTGTAGTTTTCTCCAAAAACCTGAACTTTCGTTATCAGTTCTATTCAAGTAAAAAGAAGCTCTTCCAAGATCATTACTTTTGAGATACTCAATACCCCGCTTTAAATCTTCAACTGATGAAATAATTAAATCGTTAATATTATTTCTCAAAGCTGCTTCAACGGCTGGACGAAGATCCTCCGTTGAATTACCAACATTAGCAAGCAATACAACTTCGCTGCTTGCCCAACTTGAAGATTTCAACAGTGATTTAGTTCCCTGTGATACACCTTCAAAATTATCAACAAGATTCTGAATAAAAGAAATTTTGTCGTTTAGTCCTGTTATTAAACTTTTAAGTTCAAGTTCTCTGGTTTTTAAATCATTTAATTCTTGCTCAAGCTTCTCTTTCTCCTGAACTTTCTTAGCATAATTATCTTCTGCTTCGTTAAGTTTTGAAGCAACTTCTTCTTTCTCTTCCTTTAGTGATTCTATAAAACCAACAGTTTTTGCTACATCGTTTGTAAGGTTAAGAACCCGTGAGTTAAGCTTGTTTATCTGGTTGTTCTTTTCTTCAACAGATTTTGTGATGTTCGCAAGTTCATTCTCTTTATCACTGACGAGCTTTAAGCTTGCGACTATAGTTTCAGAAAGTTTTTTAACATCCGTTCTCTTTTCATCCAGCAACTTACCGGCATTTTCAATCTTTGACTTCAGTTCGTCCTTCAACTCTCTGCTTTCTTCTATTTCAGAAGTTATTTTAGAACTGGAAGCAGATGCCTGTTCGATTACACTTTTTGTTAATACTAACCTGTCTGTTAGCTCGTTAATTTCATTTTCATACTTATTTATATTTGAAGTAACTGATTTGTGCCGTTCCATTGATACAGAAATATCGCTTCGCAAAGCGTAAATGTTTTCAGTTACTTTATTTATCTCAAGCCTTTTATCTTTTAATTCCGTCTCAAAGCTTCCAAGTCGATTTTTTATTTCAGCCAGTCTGTCTGAAAGCCCCGACATTTCATCTTCCAGATGATTTTTTCTTTTATTGTTTTCTTCTTTGCTGAGAATTAATTCTGACGTTTTCTGCAGGAACCACGAAAACTCCCTCTCTGCAAGTTCAAGCTCGATTTCTTTTAGATGTGACGATAAATGATTGTACCTGTCAGCTTTTTTAGCCTGCCTTTCGAGACTTGATGCATTCTTTGCAACTTCATTAACTATATCATTCACTCTTGTAAGATCTGCTTTTACTTCTTCCAGCTTTCGCAAAGCGAGTCTTCTTCGGAGCTTGTACTTATTAACACCGGCTGCTTCCTCGAACATCGTGCGGCGTTCCTCTGCTTTACTGCTGAGAATTGTTTCCACCATTTTAAGTTCAATCACCGAATAAGCATTCGCTCCAATGCCCGTATCCATAAAAAGATTTGTTATATCTTTTAAGCGGCAGAGGTTTTTGTTCATGAGGTATTCACTTTCCCCTGATCTGAATATTCTTCTAGTGATTGTAACGTCAGTATATTCGGTGGGAAGTATCCCTTTCGTGTTTTCAATAATCAGCGAGACTTCTGCCATGCCCATTGGTTTGCGGCTGGATGTTCCGTTAAAAATTACGTTTTCCATTTTATCGCTGCGCAAAGTACTGCTGCGTTGTTCACCCAGGCACCATCTGATAGCATCTACTATATTAGTTTTACCACAGCCGTTTGGTCCAACTATAGAAGTGACACCCTCGTTAAATTTAATCGGGGTTTTTTGTGCAAACGATTTAAAACCAAATATTTCAAGCTTTGATAAATACAATCTTACTCTCTAAAAAATATTAAACTGCTTTAATGTGAAAAGCAGATATTGAATCGTTGAATGTTTCAATTCAAAATAAAACAAAACCGCAAAAATTGCTGCAACAATAAACAAACTACTGTATAAATAAACAGTACCGGGTTTAGTATCAAATAAAACATAAATACCTTTCATTAACCTGTAAAGAATCCACAATATTACAAAACCAAGTACAACATATATATATAAATTTATTGCGCCGTTGAGAAGAACGCGGTATAAAATTATTCCTACCGGTATAAGCAAAACAACAGGAAGTAATGCCCAGATAAAAGTAAAATAGACCCCTATTATATACACTCTTGTTTTCGCAAAGAAGGAAGCAATTTCTATTAGAAGAGTGATTATAACAAAAAGAATAATATTAAAAGCTGTCAGCCATAACAAGGACATAAAGGGATTCCACGCAAGGTAATTTATGCTTTTTATTAGAGAAGGACTTGCAAACGCCAGCAAAAAATTTTCAAAGATTAAACTATTCTTTAAATGAAAAAGAAGATTGCTAATAATAAGAGCTGTTACGGCTGCGATTATCAATCCAAGTATTGTGGTTTGGTAAGCAGATATTATGCGTTGATCTCTTATATCTGAAAAGAAGTTATAAGGACGAAGCAAAGCTCTTGATGCATCATCACGAAATTTTCTACCGGAGTTTACCAGCGCTCCCATAAAAATTGCCAGAAGCAAACCGCTGATTATAAAGACCATTGGCGAATCATCTTTTTTATTACCAATAGGTATTGTAACTTTTTCAAGATTATTTAGTTTTGAATACACGACTTTGTAGCTGATCCTGTTTTTACTACGATTCTCGTCCAACAAACCAATATGATACAGGTTAGTTTCATTATAACCGCAAATTAAAGATGAATAATCTCCCTGATAATCTGTAAAGGAATTAATAAAAAAAGCTGGTATTTGATTTTGTGAAACGTAATCAAATAAACCCTCGAAGTACTTTGCTTGTGCTTCGTATGAAAATTCATTTAAATATCCATCGGAACTACCGAGATAAACAGGATAAGTGAGTGATGAGAAGAATACTTTTCCTTTCCCGATTTCATCCTGAAGCTCTTTAATTTTTTGATCGCTGTCGGCTGCATTATCACCGAGAAATTCAAGTCCGTATAAATCAAGACTATTAATTTCCTTAAGGTCCTTCCCGAAGAAAGAAGCATAAGTCAAACGGTTACTTTTTTGTTTCGATAAACTTGCCAAGGTTGAAATAAAAGAAATATGCTCACTTAGCTGAGGAAGATAAGTTCCGCCAAAACCAATTGCTGCGAAAGAAGAATAGTCACTGTAAAATGAAAGATAGTTCAATACAAAATCTTTGCTTCTATTAATAAAGCCTTCATCTTCAGCTATTCCTGAAGGAACTCCATTAATCGGTATCTCCAGAAAAGCAAACAGTCCGTATTTTTCACAAAGTCTTAGATAGTACGGGTGAACTGTGCTCTTTGCAAAACGCACGCAATTAAAACCTGCTTCTTTAATTAATGAAATGTCCTGCTCCATCTGGTTGTAAGTAAGTAACTTTCCGAAACTTTCATAGCTTGGATAATAGGCAACTCCTTTAAGAACAAAACCACTTCCATTTAGTGTAAGTGATTCCTTACTCGAATTAAGTTCGTAAAGAGCAACAGATTTTTCTGTTACATCAATTAATGAGTCGGCTTTGAACAATTCCTGCTTTATCAAGTAAGATAATGGATTTTGAGGTGTACATAAAACAGGAAGCGGAACATCCACCTTTTGCGAGATGACAATATCTTTATTTCTTTCAAGGGTGAATTTGTAGTCAGGAAGCGCTTTACCAATATTACCTGTAGCATCAACGATTGAAACTAATAATCTGTAAATCTCTGAATCTTTAACCGGGATCGGAGTGTCTCTTATTACATTGTTTTTAATGAGAGTTTCTAAATCAAGCGAAACGCTCTGATAATTCTTTGAAAATGTTTCTATTATAGTTTCTTTCGATATATGAAAATCCGGTTTGAGATGAATGTAAACGTCTCCGATTATTCCGCCAAAGTTTTGCGGGAAAAGGAATCTCTGTTTTTGCGGAATGGAATTTCTTGAATCGAGCTTGTAATTCAAATTAATCGATAAAAGATTTTTCCCGTCGCTCTTCAAAATGTCTCTCGGCAGTTGAACTTTAAATGGGTACTCACCACCGCTGTGCCGGTAAATAATAGTTTTGTTAAGAGAAATATCCGCAGTGTAATTGACTGAAAAGAAAACCAGCTCTAATGTGTTCTTTACAACCTGGTTTCTGGTAAGCTCGAATTCTTTTTCAAAAATTAATTCGCCTTCACCTTCAAACACTGAAGGTATGTTCACTTCCACTTTTGGCGCATCTTCATCGCCGGCAGGCCTTACACTCCATTTTCCGTTTAGCGAAATGATAGAGCGTGTTGCTGTAATATCAAAGAATAATGAATCCGAGGAACGAATTTCATAATTAGGAATTTCTTTGAAGACAACCTGACCGAATAAAATTTGGATAGCGGAAATCGTAAGGAATCCTGATAAAACCAGAGACCTAAAGAGGGAGGTTAACATTCGATAAGCGAATCCTTTGAAAATTTATTAAAAAGCGCACAAATATACTATAGAAACTATGCGAAATCAATCGGAAAGTTATGGTATTAAAACAATTTAATGTGATTTCTAAAAGCGATTCATCAGGCCGAGGCAATAATTCCCAGAAACGAATCAGCTTTAAGACAAGCTCCACCAACCAATGCACCATCAATATCTTTTTGTGAAAGAAGCACATTCGAGTTTTCCGGTTTCACACTTCCACCATACTGGATAATTAAATTTTCAGCTACAGATGCCGAAAATTTCTTTGCCACTAATTCACGAATAAACGAATGAACTTCCTGTGCCTGCTGCGGAGTTGCGGTTTTTCCTGTTCCAATTGCCCAGACAGGTTCATAAGCAATTATAACATTTTTCATCTGCTCTGAGGAAACTCCTTCCAGTCCCTTCTCAACCTGTCGTGATACAACCTGCATTGTTTCACCGTTTTCTCTTTGCTCGAGAAGTTCCCCGATACAGAAAATTGGTTTTAATCCTTTTGCAAGTGCAACTTTTATTTTTTTGTTTATCAGTTCATCGGGTTCATTAAAAATAACTCTTCTTTCCGAGTGACCGAGGATTACATATTCACAACCAACAGACTTCAGCATATCAGTAGAAACTTCTCCGGTGTAAGCTCCGCTCTCTTCGTAATACATATTCTGAGCACCGAGTTTTATTTGTGTTCCTTTCAATAATGAACTAACTTCGTATAATGATGTAAACGGTGGACAAACTATAACATCGGCTTTAGTGTCTTTTCCTAAACCATTAATAATATCGCTCACTAATTTTTGAGATTGGTGCAAGTCTTTATTCATTTTCCAGTTACCGGCAATAACTTTTTTTCTCATTTCTTCCTCTTTGTTTTCGATATTTTATAATGCAAAGTTAGTAAAGTTATTAATCATATATTCTGATGTTTAATATTTTTGAATAGATGAAATCCAAAATTCCACGACAGGTTTTTATTTTGGGGATGGTGAGTCTTTTTACAGACATCGCCAGCGAAATGCTCTATCCCATCACTCCTATTTTTCTTACTGCTGTTCTCGGCTCATCAATGGCAATCGTCGGAATTATTGAAGGCATAGCAGAATTCATTTCAGGAATACTTAAAGGATACTTTGGAAATATTTCGGATAAAATTGGTAAGCGATCAATATTTGTTGTGATTGGTTATAGTCTTTCCGCTTTAGCAAAACCTCTGCCGGGAATTTTTCAAAACATTCCCACAGTTTTATTTTCAAGAGTTGCAGACAGAACAGGAAAAGGAATCAGAACAGCACCACGAGATGCATTGCTAGGCAGTTACAGCAACGGAAATTCAGGTGCAATTTTCGGATTCCACAGAGGAATGGATACTCTTGGTGCTGCAATTGGTCCTGCAGCAGCTTTAGTTCTGCTAAATTTCTTTCCGAATGATTTTCAGTTGATATTTCTTCTTGCTTTTGTTCCTTCAGCATTTGCTGTATTCTTTACTTTTCTTGTAAAAGATAAACCCGTTGAATCCAAATCCAGAAGCAAAAAAAACTATGCTGAGTTTTGGAAAACAGCTCCCACAAACTATAAAAAAATTCTTGTGTTGATGACAATATTTTCTTTAGTAAACAGCAGTGATGTTTTTCTAATCTTAAAATCAAAAGATGTATCAGATTCCGGAACACTTGCAATCCTTGGTTATATCTTTTACAATTTAATTTATGCCGGAGCTTCATATCCTCTCGGAGGATTAGCAGATAAATACGGGAAGAGAAAAATATTTTCACTTGGTCTGATAATTTTTTCTTTAGTTTATTTTGGATTTGCACTTATACCTAATATAGAAATTATATGGGTTCTCTTTGCACTTTATGGAATTTATACTGCCGCAACAGAAGGTGTTTCCAAAGCGTGGGTAACTGATTTGATTCGGGATGAACAAAGAGGTTCGGGAATTGGATTGTTAACAATGCTTTCAAGCTTTGCAGTTATGCTGGGTTCATTCACAGCAGGAATTTTGTGGGATAAGTTTGGTTCTTCAGTTCCGTTCCTTCTTTCAGCAATTGTCAGTCTAGTAATTGCTCTTTTAATTTTCACTCAAAAAGACAATATTACTCTCAAATCTGACCTGTAAACTCTCTTTCCAATTTAGTATTTTTAGCATCATTTAATTGAATTTATGAGTAAAAATAAAGATTTAGCAGTTGTAGCTGTAAGTGGTGGGATGGATAGCTGTGTTACTGCCGCCATTGCGAACCAAAATTACAAGCTTGCATTTGCGCACATTAATTACAGACAAAGAACAGAAAAAAGAGAACTAAGAGCTTTTAATGAGATTGCAGATTTTTTTAATGTGAAAGAAAGACTGGTAATTGACTATACCCATCTTTCAAAAATCGGTGGCTCATCTTTAACTGATAAAGATATTGAGGTTACGAAAGCTGATTTAAGCAATAAAGAAATTCCGACATCTTATGTTCCTTTCAGAAATGCAAACATACTTTCTGCTTGTGTCAGCTGGGCAGAAGTTCTGAAAGCAAAAGCAGTTTTTATCGGTGCCGTTCACGAAGACTCTTCCGGTTATCCTGATTGCAGACCGGAATTTTTCTCAGCTTTTTAAAAAATGGTCGGGCTTGGTACTAAAC
>JAPHUI010000227.1 GCA_026193755.1 Ignavibacteriaceae bacterium
AGGTGGTGATCCGGGTTGGGGTGGAACAACAGATGGAGTATTTATGAGAACAACAGATGGAGGATCTAATTGGGAGGAGTTGAGTTTTTCTACTCCACTTAATGCTCTGGATTTTATTAATGAGAATGAAGGTTGGATTGTAGGTGAAGATGGTACTATTAAACATACAATGAATGGAGGTCAATCGTGGGGAACGCAGAGTAGTGCTGTAACTACAGATTTAACGTTTGTTTCTTTTGTGGATGAAAATTATGGCTGGGCTGTAGGGGACTACAGTGAAATTATTAATACAACTAACGGTGGAGCTGCTTGGACAAGTCAACCAAATCCAGCACCGTCTGACTTATATAGTGTTTGTTTTGTCAACTCTACTACTGGTTGGGCAGTTGGTTTTGATTCAACTCTAATTCATACAACAGATGGAGGAGCGAGTTGGGTTAGACAAGTTACAAATGCCTCTTCTGGTTTCAGATTCACAGACGTATTCTTTATCAATGAATTGCGTGGATGGATAGTAGGAATTTATGGCAGCATATTTCTTACTACTGATGGAGGTGTAAGCTGGGAAGAAATACCGAGCGGCACTTTTACTGATCTTTACTCAGTTTATTTTATTGATAATTATAACGGATGGATAACCGGCAATTTTGGTCTTATCCTGAGAACAAGAGATGGAGGATTAACCTGGCAAGAACAGTTCAGTCAGGTTGAAGCTAATTCTCTATACTCAGTTTGTTTTGTTGATACTTTGAACGGTTGGATTGTAGGAGAAGGAGGTACAATTATTCATACTACTGATGGTGGCGGAGTTGTTAATGTCAAAAATGAAGATGACGAATTCAGTATACCTAAAGAATATTTTTTGTCTCAAAACTATCCCAATCCCTTTAATCCAAGCACAACTATAAGATGGCAACAACCAGAAACGGGATTAGTAACTCTAAAAATTTACGATGTTTTAGGTAATGAAATAGTAACATTGGTTAATGAAGAAAAAAGTGTTGGCATTTATGAAATAAACTGGAATGCAAATAAGCTTTCAAGTGGAATATATTTCTATCAATTAAAAGCAGGTTCATTCAGTCAAACTAAAAAAATGATATTATTAAAATAAATTTTAAGTCGAGGTAAACATGACCATTTTTATAACGGGCGGAACTGGTTTTATTGGAAGACATACAACTGAGTTGTTAAGTAAAACCAATCATCAATTAAAGTTGCTTGTTAGAAAAACCAGCAACTCTTCCTTTCTGAATAAACTCAATGTCACAATAGTTGAGGGTGATCTGAAGGACAAACAATCTTTACTGGAAGGTATGAAAGATTGTGATTCGGTAATAAATATTGCTGCGCTTTATTCGCTCTGGGAGCCAAACAAAAAAATTTACAACGAAATAAATGTTAATGGCACAAGGAATGTCATGGAATGTGCTTTAGAAGCGAAAATTAAAAAAGTAGTTCATATTAGTACTGCTGGAGTTTATGGTAAACCAAAAGAAGATCCGTTTACTGAGGAAAGTCCTGTTGGTCCCATTCAATACAGCGAATATTTCAAAACTAAGTACGAAGGTGAACTCATTGCATGGGATTTACACGAGAATAAAGGATTACCCCTGGTTGTAATTTATCCTGTTTGTGTTTTGGGTGTAGGAGATACTAAAGCCAGCGGGCGGTATATACAGGACATAATCAATCGCAGGTTACCTGCCACTGTATTTAGAAATGGAATGTTCAGTTATGTTTATGTAAAAGATGTGGCTCAAGCGATTGTTAATGCTTTGGAAAAAGAAAACAACATTGGCGAAAAATATTTAGTTGGAAATTATCGATACACATGGGGAGAGATCAACAAAATGATTAGCGAAATTTCAGGTGTTCCATTGCCGAGATTTAATTTACCAGATTCAATTACTATGATGAATGCATTCTTTTTAACCGGTTTAGCTAACATGATTAAAAAACCACCGCTTTGGGGAATGGCAATAGATCAGATGAAGGTTATGAAGGTTGGGTTTAGTGTAGATGGAAGTAAAGCAGAAAGAGA
>JAPHUI010000294.1 GCA_026193755.1 Ignavibacteriaceae bacterium
AAACCAAGAGATTTACAATTCTCAGTTGGTGGGAATAAAACGATTCGATAATTCTTTGAAATAATTTAATAGCTCTTTCTGCTTAGACGATATCAACGGCGTCAGGAATGTCGTCCACTTCGCTTAATATTTCATCTTACCCCTCAATTTAGGTAAATAACCAAATAATTTATTTCTGCACAACTATTGCAAGTTCTTTACGGGGTTTAAATGTCTAAAATAGGAGGAAGATATAAAATATGAATACGGGTCAATCACTATTTGCAATTGGGGCACTGCTTTTACTCTCACTGACAATATTAAGAGTCAATAATAATATTCTTATGACAGATTCTGTTTTAATTGATTCGAAATTTGGAATAATCGCAAATTCAATTGCAACATCACTGATAGAAAGTGCAACTGAGAAATCTTTCGATGAACAAACAAAAGAAGGTCAGTGTGCTATTTCTGAACTTACCTATCCTCCCCAAAAAGAAAGCGGCGAAACCGACCCTTCTAATTTTGATGATTTTGACGATTATAATAACTATCCTCAAACAGATACTATAGGTTCAGTGGTTTTCTACTCAAGATGCAAAGTAACCTATGTAAATCCGAATCCAAGCGATCCGAGTAGCCTCGACACTGATGTAAGCATGCGAACCTGGAATAAAAAATTAAGTGTAGCTGTTACCTGGAGGCAAAATAACCAAACTATTGGTTTCTCTGCCGACACGGTTAAGCAGTCCACTATTTATAGCTATTGGTTTTAATTTAATCAGGAGTAAGAGTAATGGGTTTTACAACTCTTTTCGATATTGTAGCATCGATGATTATAGGGGGAATAATAATGATGATAGTCTGGCGTTTAGGTGATGCCAGTACAGAAAAGACCTATAACAACAGCGGTGAACTTACAATCCAACAAAATTTATTGGTATTGTCGCAAATGATTGAATTTGATTTTAGAAAAATCGGATATTGTAATAAATGGAATGCCGTGATGGATCCCAGAACTAATAAACCTTTCATATCTTCTCAGGCAATTATTTATGCTGATTCAACCAGCATAGTGTTTTATACCGATCTATATCCTTATGATGGAAATCTTGACTCGGTTAGTTATTACCTAGGACCTCTTTCAGAATGTTCGTCAACTCCGAACCCAAGAGACAGAATATTATACAGGGTTGAAAATAATAATGTACCTGCACCTTCAAATTTGGGAGTAACCAACTTTCACATGGATTACTTTGATGTAAATGATGACCTTATACCAACCCCGGTTATAACCCGCGGGTTAATAAAAAGTATTGAAATAAACCTTACTGTTGAAAACGTTGCAGCATATGATGAAAAATACTCGAATGCATTCTGGAAACAACTAAGGCTTGCTTCACGAAATGTAAGCAGATCAAAAACAGAATAAGTAGAAAGGGTTAAATAATATGACAGGGAAAGCTATTCTTCTTGTAGTAATCGGTTTCAGCTTAACACTTTTAGTTTTGGGACATAAATTTGGAAGTTTATCCAACAGGGCTGTTGACAATTATGTTTCATATCAGAAAGAAACCGTTGCACATAACATTGCAATAAGCGGTGCTAACATTGCTGCAAACGAAATTTATATGAATCCTGGCTGGGATGATGGATACTCAATTCCGTTCCAAGGTGGTCATCTGGATGTCACAGTAACAATGGTAGATCCAGTTTTAGGCTATCGCGAGATAACTTCACAGGGTACATTTGACAATACATCCAGCGAGATTAAACTGAGGATTGCCCCAAGTAATTTTTCTGAATATGCCTATTACTCTACCTGGGAAAGATCCAGCCCTTCATCAACGGGAACTATATGGTGGACAGGTAAAGACACAGTCTGGGGTCCCTTTCATACTCAGGACAATCTAAATGTAGCATTACATCCTTCATTTCTTGGTGCACGTACATCTCACAAAGGGGCGATAAATTACAAAACAAACAAGTCAACTGATTCTCCTGTTATAACCGGGATATATGAAGCAGGAAGAAATTTAGAAATACCGCCTCAATCTGTTGAGAATTTGGAAGCAGCAGCAGATGACAATGGGCTTAAATTTAAGAATCAAGATACTGTTTATCTTGTTTTCGATAGAGATTCACTGCGTTACAAATATACTTATAAGAGCAAGTATACGGCTCTCTACTTGCCTTCTGCTGCACCGAATGGTCTTATTTATGCAAAAGATTGTGTAGTACGGCTTCAGGGTGTCGTAAAGGGAAGATATACTTTAGGATGTTCTTCTTCTACTTCTTCTACAGGCAAAGGAACTATTTGGCTGGATGATAATATAGTTTACGACACAAATCCACTGACGGACCCAAATTCTACAGATTTATTT
>JAPHUI010000186.1 GCA_026193755.1 Ignavibacteriaceae bacterium
AGCAAAAAAACTTGGAAGGAAATCAGGCGAAGGATTCTTTAAATACGATAAGTAAATATTAAGAAAAGATATTTTGGATATCGACAAAAAAAGGACACCCTTAACAAGATTTTTACGGGCAAAGGCATCGAGAGGATATATTCAGAAGGTACTGGCAAAGATAACTTTGCCCGATTACACAACCTTCAGCATCTATGCAGTTATCATTGGAGCACTTGCCGGATTAGCTTCAGTCTTTTTTCACGACTCAATAGAATTTTTTAACCAGATTTTTTTTGAGCAAACTGCCGAGGGATTATTCTTTCTTGGCGCAGCTGCTGTTATAGTATTGCCAGCATTGGGTATGCTTATTCAAGCAATAATGATTAAAACTTCACCCAACATTGCCGAGAAAAAAGGTGTTTCAGAGGTAATTAAGTCAGTTGCACTTCGAGGTGGTTACATTCCTTTAAGAACAACCATATTCCACTTCATAGCACCAGTGATTTGCATAGGATCAGGTGGTACTGTAGGACCTGAAGGACCGGCGGCTCAATTGGGGGGAGGAGTTTCAAGTAAACTTTGTCAACTAATCGGTTTATCAGATAATAGAAGAAGAGTATTTACTGCTGCAGGTTCAGGTGCAGCCATTGCTGCTATTTTTAACACCCCACTTGGCGGTGTATTTTTTGCACTTGAGATAATCCTGTTAAATGATTTCAATGCACCAACATTGTCCGCACTTATATTAGCCTCAGTAACTGCCAGCGCTATTTCAAGAATTTTTCTTGGTAATGTGTCAGTATTTAGTTTCGGAACTCCTAATATTGGTAGCTATAGTTATATCTATTTGTATGCAGTGTTCGGAATTATAGCCGGTTTAGTTTCAATTCTTTTTATCAGATATTCAAGCAGTACGGGAAGACTATTTAGAAAGAAAATACTAAACAAAGGAGTTCCACAATGGCTAATAATGATCGCGGTTGGACTTCTGGTCGGAGTGAGCGGATTTTATTTTAAAGATATTTTTGGAATTGGTTATTTAGGTATAAATAACATTCTCGCAGGCAAACTGGTTTGGAAAGTAGTCCTTGTATTATTTTTACTTAAGTTTTTTCTGGTTCCTCTTATTCTCAATTCAGGTGGTTTTGGCGGATTATTTGCTCCTTCGTTATTTATGGGTGCTTGCCTTGGCTTTCTTTATGCAACTCTTGCGAATTATCTCTTTGGGTTTAATCTCGATATTACAACGTACATACTTGTTGGAATGGGTGCAATGCTGGGTGGCATAAATACAATCCCGATTACTTCTATTTTAATAATATTTGAAATGACAAAGGAATATAGTTTTATTCTACCTCTAATGCTGGCAGTTATAATTAGTACAACTATAAGCAGATTAGTTCTCAAAGGTTCAGTACACATCAAGCATCTTGAGGAACAAGGATATCAAATTACAGAAGGACGTGAATCAAATATTTTAAAATCTATTTTTATAAAAGATATCAAGCTTGATGAGATAGAATTAGTCCCTGATACAACAAAACTTCCCGTACTTATTGAAAAGATGATTCAAAGTCCGAGTAATTCCTTTTATACTGTTAATGATAAAAATCAAATAACCGGAACTATTACAGAGAGTGAATTAAGACCGATTATGACTGAATACGAAAATGTTAAAGATTTTTTTGTCGCTAGCGATGTCGCGAATCCGCATGTAATATTTGTTAAGAAAAATGATGACCTCGATTATGTGTTAAGACTTTTTAGCAAGCTAAATGTTGATAATATTCCAGTTGTCGAAGATGAGGAATCAAAGACAATTCTCGGAGCAATAAATCGCCAGGAAATTTTATCTATCTACAATAGAGAAAGCCTGAAAATTAATTTAGCAGATGGATTGTCAAAGGAACTTAGAACTATTAAAGAGGCTAGCTCTTCTTCGGTAACTGCAGGCTATTCGATCAGTGAAATCACTGTTCCTTCTGAATTTATTGGGAAAAGTTTATCGGAGTTAAAAATCAGAGGCAACTATGGACTAGAAGTATTAATGATTAAACATCCGAACGATTTATTTGAGGATTCCGCCGAAAAAGAACTTATAATAAGCACAGATCCAAATTATCGATTAAGAAGAGAGGACAAATTAGTTCTTTTTGGAAGAGATGAAAATATTGAGAACTTTAAGAAGATTTAGAAAGAAATGTCCGATAATGTATATTATGTAAACTTTGATATACCCTTTTAGACCGAACCACTCAGTTTCAAATAAATATATATTACAAGTAATAAAAGCACCATCCAGACAAATGGATTTTTCTTTCGTCTTTGTAGTTTAATTTGTCTTTTGAACCCAAGTTTTTTCTTCCTTTTTTCTTTTTCATCTTCCTCAGGTTTGTAAAATCTTGCTGGATAATCGAAAACTCTATGTGCTGGTTTTTTAAAAAACATATCTACTGATTTTCATTATTATTGAATAGAGCATCAACAAACAACTTTGGTTCGAAAGTTTGTAAATCATTGATCTTTTCTCCAACTCCTATAAATTTCACAGGGACATTATGTTTTTCACATATTTGGAATATAGTACCGCCTTTAGCTGTGCCGTCAAGTTTTGTTAGAATAAGACCAGTGGTTTGTATAACCTTAGCAAATTCATCAGCCTGAATTAATGCATTTTGTCCAACATTTGCATCGAGAACCAAATATGTATCGTGAGGAGCACCCGGGAGCACCTTTTCAATAGCTCTTTTTATTTTAATTAATTCATTCATCAGATTGACTTTACTATGTAATCTGCCGGCAGTATCTATTATTACGACATCATATTTACCATCTACAGCTTTTCGGACAGCATCAAATGCGACAGAGGAAGGATCTGTGCCTTTATTCTGCTGAATGATTTCGACTCCGGCTCGCTTTGCCCAGATATCCAGTTGCTCATTTGCAGCCACACGAAAAGTATCTGCTGCACCAACAATAACTTTGTTTCCTGCTTGATTGAAATTGTGAGCAAGTTTACCAATAGTTGTTGTCTTCCCTACTCCATTAACACCTACAATCAGAATTACATAGGGACTAACATTTTCTTTATTATTCTTTGTCTCAGTAGAATCTTCGTCTGTTTTAAGAATTTGCATCAGTTCATTTTTTAATAAATCTAAAATATTTGTAAGTGTTCTATCTTTTTCACCCTTTAAATGTGTTTTAAGATTGGTGATTATTTTTCCAGATAATTCAACACTTAAATCAGATGAGATTAAAATTTCTTCAAGCTCATTTAATGTATTTTCGTCAATAACTGCTTTACCCGTAAAAGTTTCAGTTATGTTATTTACAAGCTTATTCCTCGTTTTACTCAAGCCTTCTTTAAGCTTATTAAAATTCAAATTGTTGAATAATTTCATTTCTTTTTGCCGGATGATAAAGTTTTAAAAGCTTTAAGTAAATAATTAATTAGTGAAGAAAAAATTAATATTATACTCACATAGTAGAGAATTTGATAAGGAAGTGATTCTCTGCTTGCATTGAGCAGAATCATTAAAAGTACAAATGAAATTGCCAGAACGGTTGCTTTTCCTAAATAATCTGATGGTAAAACTTTGCCAATTTTTTTTGTGATGAATATACCACCCAGCAGGATTAACGCATCTCTGCCAACAATCAAATAAAAATAATAATCGGGTATTTCATTTAGTAAAAATAAATTGACAACGACAAATCCAATTAATATTTTATCCGCAAGCGGATCAATAATTTTTCCAAATTCTGTTATTTGGTTGAGTTTGCGCGCAAGATATCCATCAAGTATATCCGTAATTGCAGCAAAGATGCCAATTCCTCCCACCGAATAGCGGTAAAATGTATCATCAAAATTGTTGAATGCAATCCAGGCTGGAATAACTAAAAGTAAACGAACAAAGCTTAAAAAATTTGAAACATTAAATATTTTCTTTACGTCCATTTTATCGAATCACTGCAAACTTGCCAATTTTTTCATCCTTTTCATTACTGGATTCATCAAGCATTACTACACGATAAATATAAATTCCTGAGGAAAGTTGGTTACCATTTATATCAATTAAATTAAAAGTTGCACCACCATTACCATCGCTTTCTTCTATTTCACCAATCTTAGATCCGTTAATAGTCCAGATTGTTATCGTTGCATATTGAGGTAAATTAGCAAAAGTGAGCTGTTCCCCGCTAACTGGTTTTACCGGATTAGGATATACATAGACATCAGAAAGATCTTTTGCGAAACTTGAAAGAACAATATAACTCCCTGCCCCTTCATTGATCGGGACACTTCCTGTTGAAAACGAAGAGATAAGATTTTTCACCCTCATTACATATTCCCTGCCGATTGAACCAACAGGTTTCTGTCCTTTTAGGTTAATGTTCACTATTCTTTTATCTGTAGCATCAACTTGGGCTGAAGTCACTTTGTTGTCTGGCTCAAAAGTGTAGTTGGTTATATTTTCTGCAGTTTGTTCATCTACACTAAGATTAAAAACAATTCTTAAATTATAAGCATCAACTATATCAAAAGAAGAAATAAAAAATTCCGGATTGACTATATTCGAATCCATATTAAAAGTAATGGTTGCCAGTTGAATTGGAGAGCCATAAAGGTCGCGTAAACCAGAAACTAATAATTGGTTTTGACCAACAGGGATTTTATCTCTGAAAGTTAAAAGATAGGAGAATTGACTTGCGGGGGAAATTGAATTAGGATAATCAGTTCCGTTTAATTTAAATGCCTGCAGGTTTTCTATTGTGTTATTCATCTTCTCAGAGAATTGCACAGTTATTGCATTTCTGCTGCTTCCAAATGCAGTATCGATCATTCCAGGTGTATGACAATATACTTTAATTGTATTTGATAAGTTTGAATATGGATCAGGTTTAGATAAATCAAAAGCCCGAACAGCGTAAAAATAATCTGTGTTCTCTGTAAGATTATAATCTGAGAATTCATTTGCACCTAATACCGTAGTAATTGAATCTAAATTCTCAGGCGTAGGACCTCGGTAAATAAAGTATTGATCAACACTTCCCTGCCAACTCAAATAAATCGAAGTGTTGTTGGTACTATAACCCTTTACGTTATTTGGAGGAAAAGGTTTATTCGACTCAGTCAACTCGAGAAACTTAATTCCACCTGAATACCACAATGCTACATCAGGAATATTATTCTGATTTAAATCACCTTTAAATATACTGTATGTATTTACTCCTTCTTCAAAGTAAACAATTTTATCACTACTAATCAGATCGTTTTTAAATATATAACAATAAGGAAAAATATTAGCAATCAATTCATCTATTCCATTGTTGTCAACATCTATAAAACCAATTGACTGATATGCTTCATTGAATTGTCCAAGATATTCAGATGACTGATCGAGAAAGACTTTACTGGTGATGATGTTAAACTTACCATTTTGGTATGACAGAACTAGAGCTAGAAAATTCGGGGCTACTGAATTTGTATAATATAAAATGCAAAAATCAGGACTACCATCACCATTATAATCGCCAACGTCCAAAGAATTATTCTGTGCTACTAAGAATCCGGGGATTTTAAAACTGTCGATTGCTGTGATGCTGCTTGGTCCATTTATTTCAAAACCCCTGAGTTCTCCGTTTGCAGTTAACATCCAGATCTCTTTATTCAAATCGGCATCTGTATCTGTAATTACCAGATTTGCAGTAGTACCTAAATCGGATTTATAAATCGTCATAACAGAGTCGAAAGTTAAATTGGGATTTAATCGCCAATAAATTATAGCTTGATTATCAAGTCCCTCAGTAATCAATTCATTATTCCCATCATTGTCAAAATCTCCAATCTTAATAGGATAAAAAATATTTGTTGCTGAAGTCTGTCTTATAAGATCAAATGAATTAGGCTGTGCCTGTTCGTCAACAAAAACTGAAGGATAAAGTACACTAAACAAATCTTTTTTTCCATTATTATTAAAGTCCCCGAAAAGACGTGGAATTTGACCCTGGATGGAATCAATCTTAATAAAAGAATCATTTTCAATTTTGAACAAACCAAAAATTGCTTCCGGCGTATTGTAAAAAGTTTGGAAGAGAACTTCATTGCTATTGTTTGAAAGAAAGCTGACCGGTTTTTCGAATAAATATCCTTTTGGCAGCTTATAATTCAATTCAGTAGATGTAATTGTCTCAGGTAAATCATAAGTGGCGTATACAAAGTAATTATTTGTGGTATCTAAAACAGTGGTTGTTAATCCTGCCAGATTTTCAGCTTCATAATAAACCTCATAAACTGATGAAGGTTCAACGATATTAATAGGAATAAATCCGTAATGATATTGTTTAACAAATTGGTTGTTAGTCGTAAAACCATCTAAAGTAACATAATCAAAATTTGGATTGCCAATTTTTCTATAATACATTCTTGTTATAGAACGTTGACTTGTATAAACCTCTGCCTGAATTGTAGATCTTTCTCCATAATAAATAGGCCCGTCACCAATTAAAACTACATTCGGTGGAGATCGCATTACAAAGAAATTTACTCTTTCTTCGAGTGTTCTTCCATTAGTTAATTGAACCTCAAGTCTGAGACAATATACAGAATCAGGTAGTGACGACAGATTTAATTTATAAAGATCTTCATTTGAGAATTGATTTAATCCATTCTCGATAAGCGGTAACCAGTTAGTCGGGTTCAACCCGTAACCATAAGAAAGATTAAAAAATGAAAATAAAGGAGAAAGAATTGTTGCATTGATTATCAGCGTATCCTCCAGGGTTGCGTAATCCTGCAGCGGACTATTAAATTTAATTACAGAAGGAGCAACTACGGTTACCGCACGGTAAGTATTTAATCTTCCGGCACCTGTGTATAAATCCCAACCGGGTTCTCCAATATCATCTGAAGTAGTCTTTAAAATTTGTTTTACTTCTTCATTTGTAAAATTTTGTAATGAAAGAATCAAAGCTGCAGTAGCAGCAACATGCGGAGTAGCAGCAGATGTTCCGCCATCTGACCTGTAGCCTCCACCTATCGTCGTTGAAAGTATCGATGTACCTGGTGCCATTAAATCTAATGTTGAACCGTAATTTGAATTGGAAGCCCTGTAATCTTCAGGTGTAGAATTCCCGACACAAATTACTTCACTATAACCTGAAGGATAATGAGGAGCAGACGAATTTGAATTACCGGCGCTTCCGACAAGCACAACATTTTTTGAATAAGCATAACGTATCACATCTCTTAATACGTAAGAAAATGAATAATCTCCCCAACTCATACTAATCACTTTAGCACCCATTTGCACTGCATATAAAATTGCTGCCGCAGCATCATCTTCTTCCCCGCTTCCTCCATTATCAAATGATCTAAGATTAATGAGTTTAATATTTGGAGCAACACCTGCTATTCCAGTTACGTTATTTACTTCAGCACCGGCAATGCCTGCTACGAATGTACCGTGAAAACCATATGTTCCCGGAATCGGATCGAAGGGATCGTTATCCCAGTTAAGAAAATCTCCCTGCGTTGTATCAAACGGAAACCCTACTCTGTCTGTAAAATCCCAACCGCGGTAGTCGTCAATAAATCCATTATTGTCATCGTCAATTCCGTTAGTACGTTTATCATTCCCTTGATTGTCTAATCCAATTTCACCTGGGTTTTGATAAATTTTATTTTTAAGATCAGGATGAAAGTAATCAATGCCTGTATCAATCAGTCCTATTAAAACTGTGTCAGCTCCTTGTGTAACATCCCAGGCATCAAAAGCCTGAATTTTTTGTAGTGCCCATTGTTCACTAAGCAAGCTATCGTTCGGAACAAATTCCATTTTATAAGTAGTCGAACGCTGAACGTATTCAATTGTAGGATCAATATTCATCAATTGATTAAGAACCGATTCATTTACATCTGTATTAAAGTCTATTTTTATTATTCTTCCTAAAAA
>JAPHUI010000438.1 GCA_026193755.1 Ignavibacteriaceae bacterium
GTATTTTCAATATCATCAAAATTGCCGGTATTCCAGTATCCCAATAATTTGTCAACCTTGGGCTGCATTTCTTTTTGAGCATTATGTTCAGATGTGCATCCGTTAACAAGCAGAATGCTGAATAAAAATAGTGCAACTCTTAAAACTGTTAGATTCATAGCGTCCTCCTATTCTTTGTTGATATAAAATGTTAATTCCTAAAATTAAATTGCCTATTTGATCATAAGCCTAACTATTACTTATACCAAACCTGACTGCCATCGCAATGCGTGAATAAATCTGGCTGAGAGGTTCGGTTGATTTGCTGGTTAACCAGCCTTTATTAAAGTGTATTTCACATCAATTCGTTTACTACTACTACAAGCCTTGCTCTTTGAGCCAATTGAGTATCTGATCCGCCACAGATTGCCAACCGATGTCCAACATCATTGCATGGCCCATAATAGGAAAAAATTCCGCTTGAGTGTTGTATGCCTTCGCTGTTGCCCGAACATCGCTGGATGAAATCAAATTGTCATCGGTTGCCCCAAGTACCAAAATAGGAGTATTTACTTTTTTTGGCTGAGGTAAGTTGAGAAATATCATATCTATGTATGCGCGCATTGACTCACCTTGAAATCGAACAATATTAAAGTATTTTGTCAGATCTTTATCATCTATTTTAGAAGAAAATAATGCTTCTTTGTAAAGTTCGGGTTTATTAATGTTATGATTCAAATTAAAAGTCAGGTTTGCTTTTAGGAAATTCAGCGGATGCCGACGAGCAATTCTTAATGTTGTAGGCAACAATCCTTTGGGTGGTGCAGACCCAAGCATAACAGCTGCCGGTGCTTGAAGTGTCTCCAAGTATTTCTGAATGATCATTCCACCCATTGAGTGTCCCACCAATATAGGAGGGTTTTCTAATTGATCTACTACTTGTGCAACATCGGCTACAAAATCTGCCAAAGGAGTCCATCGGAGTTTCTCGCGACCATCACTAGCACCGTGACCACGAAGGCTCATAGCATAAGACTTATATCCATGCTGAGCGAAATAGGGCAAAAAATTCTCTGACCAACACCAAGCAGCATGCCACATACCATGCACAAACAATACGGGCGTATTATGCGCATCGGATTCGGGTTCTCGAGTAATCACTTCTAATTGCATATAAAGCTTTTCCTTTCATTTAATTCTAACACTACGCCTGGCTAGCGCATTGTGCTTAACTAAGTTTACCCCGCCTTGGTGGAGACGCCCCGAACAAGGAAGCCAAGCAAAACACAACTGCTGATGATTAAACTAACTGCACTTGACTTGCTTTCGCAAGTACAGTTTGTAAGCAGAACAACATTGCACAATCTTAAAAGCTATTTCATCACATTATTCCCCTTTACTAAATTAGTTTTGATTAAATTATTTTAACATTATTCTCTTTCCCTAATGCTGGAATTTTTCATGATATCAATTTATCTGGGTACTGTACTGTTGAAAGATTTTTTACCTAAAATTGCTCCGATTATGGCGCTTATCACAGATAAAATCCATCCACTACATATAAATATCCACATTGATGTTATCCAGAAATTGGGTTCAACAAATGCGGAAATTATACCACCGACATTGCAAAGTATTGGAACATACCAGACACTTGAAGGATCATTTCTGCAAATGAAAAAACATACAGTTGCAATTGCAATAGCGTAGATTATATAACCGATTCCTTCACCTACTTCTCCACCTCTTCCCAAAATTGTCTCCAACAAAGAACCAATCACTATTAGCAGAATAGTTATCAAAACTCCAGCTATCAGTGACAGCCCCCAGCTTGGTAAACCGAATAATTGCTTTTTCATATTGTAATCCTCCTTAACTCAAATTTTAGAAAGTAGTAAACTATTACTAACCGAAAATGAACACATTATTTATACACATAACTATTACTTATACCAAACCTGACTGCCCTGCCTGGTAAAGGTAGGGTGCGGGTTAGGAGCAATTTTTTGTTTGAATAAATTCGATTGGAGCTCCGTTCTCTTCTATAAAAGCAACAATATTGCCTTCAGATGGCATGTTTGGTTCAATTATTAATTTCCGACCTTTAATTGCTTCGTAAATGTTATCAACTTCAAATGCTATGTGCGGTATTGTTTTTACAATTTCAGGAAGATCACATTCCTCTTCATATCGCATCCATTCAATACCAAATTCACTTTCTTCATATCCACCGTAATAAACCTTGTACTCTTCAAGATACTTCTCACCTTTGAAAGAATTTTTTGTCGGAATTCCAATGTGATGATATTTGTATTTCATTAATTTATTCCATTAAAGTATTGTGTCTGCAAGCGCCGAACTATTACTTATATTTAACCTGACTGCCCTGCCTGCTGCAAGTTGATTCCTTGTTATATGCGTTTCTCAATCATTACTTTTAAATATTTCTTCTTTTTTCAATAATTGATGTCCTTCAAAAACAGTTAGTATGTCTATAGAATTTTTCTTAACTAAATAAACTATTCGATAATTTTGATGGAGTAACTCTCTGATATTTTCAAGAGATAATTCGGGAACTATTCTACCTTTTCTTGGATTATCAATTATTGTTTCGGCTACCGTGATTAACTTGTCAACAAACTCTATTGCGCCAATTGGGTTATCTCTTGAAATGTATTCTTCAATTTCTTGTAATCGAAGCAAGGCTTCTTTTGTCCAGAATATTTTCATCCTTTTTTAGCGGTTCGAGTCTTTTGCAATTCCCTTCTAAGTTTTGAAGTTGAGAATACCTCTCCTTTTTCAGATTCAGATAGACCACGTGAAATTGATTCGATGAAGATCTTCGTATGTCTCAATTCATCAAATTCGGATGGAGATATTAGTACTCCGGCGGGTTTTCCATTTTGGGTAATTATTAAAGAATTACGTTTATTTTTAATTTCTTTGAGATATTTAGCCAATCCCGATTTAAATTCACCTACCGGGATTATGTCACTGGATACTGATATATTTTTCATTGTAGACCCTTTTTATTGTCTTTATTACGACCTAAATATAGGTCTATATTATGTCTTTTCCAAAATCATTTTAACGCATTTAACTATTATTTATACCGAACATGATAGAAGAATATTATTTAACAAACTTATAGCCCGCCCCATGAACGGTTAAAAGGTGTTTTGGATCGGAGTGATCGTCTTCTATTTTTTTACGGAGATTAAGTATGAAATTATCAACCGTTCTTGTCGACGGATAATTTTCATAACCCCAAACTTCATCAAGCAGTTTGATTCTTTCTATTACTTCACCTTCTCTCTGGATAAAATACTGCATTACTTTAAATTCCATCACAGATAACTCAACCGGATTGGTCCCTTTTTTTGCTTCCTGCTTTTTAAAGTCAAGAAAAACATCACCGAAAGAATATTCTTCAACTTCAGGTCGGATTTCCTGCGGACGTCGTAATAGTGCTTTTACTCTTGCAACTAATTCTCTTATACTGAATGGTTTGGTTACGTAATCGTCAGCACCAATTTCCAAACCGATAACTTTATCAATTTCTTCTTTTTTACCGGTGAGCATCAAAATAGGTGTACTGATTCCGTCCTTTCTTAAATCTTTGCATACATCAATTCCATTTTTTTCAGGAAGCATTAAATCAAGAAGGATCAAATCATAATCATCGGTTTTAGCCTTTTCATAACCCATCTGCCCCGACATCACAGTTGTAACTTCAAAGTGTTCAGCTTTAAGTGTTTCCTCGAGTCCAGCAATTGTTGCCGGATCATCTTCTATTATTAATATCTTTTTCATATATCCTCACTAATCAAAATAAGTTTGATTTTTAAATAAAACTAAATAACAACCTCGTAGATTTCAATTGGCTCCTTAATATTTTTCAATTCGTATGAACCAAGACTTTTAAACTCCTTATCTGTTTTTCCTTTTACAGTCAAGTAAAAGCTGTCAGACATATAAATGCTTCCCGGTTCAGCTATCTGTTGTATTCTTGCAGCAATATTTAATGCATTTCCCTTAAGCTTGCCTTCAAATTCAATTATGTCCCCGATATGAATTCCTATCCTGACTTTTATTTTCTCTTTCTTTGATTTATCAATATTGTATTCTCCGAATTTTTCCTGAATATCAACAGAACATTTCAGAGCATTAGTTGCACTTTCAAATGATGCGAGAAACGCATCACCAATTATTTCGATAACTTTACCGTCAAAAATTCTTATTGATTCTTCCATGAACCTGTTATGAATTTTAAGAAGCTCAAGTGCAAGCTTTTCATCTCTGTTCATCTTTTTTGAATAATCTTTCATATCACTGAACATAACCGCAAGTAAATGTCTCCGCAGATTCTCTTCCTTGCCGCTTGTATCAGATCTAATACTTCCTTCCGGGACACGTCTTAAATTGGCTCTGATTCTTGCAAGAAGTTCCCTGGAATCGAATGGCTTAGTAACATAATCGTCTGCTCCAACTTCAAGTCCGACAACTTTATCAATCTTCTCTGCCATTGACGTGAGCATAATTATAGGATTACGAAAACTCCTTTCTCTCAACATCCGGCAAAGTTCAAGACCATTTAATGATGGAAGATTTATATCCAGAAGAATTAAATCGGGAATTTCTTTCAGAGCAAGTTCAAATCCTTCCTTCCCGTCTTCGGATTTTAAAACTTCATAACCCTGAGAGGATAAATACTCGCTAACTCCAAGAAGGATTGCCGGATCATCTTCAATTAATAATATTTTATACATCTTTTATTACCGGAAACCAAAGTGTGAAAATACTTCCCTTTCCAACTTCACTCTGCACATCAATTTTGCCATTATGAGCATCCATAATATGCTTTACTATTGCCAGACCAAGCCCTGTTCCTTTAGTTTTATTTGCGGTTTTCTCATTTACTCGAATAAATGGTTTGAACACGTTATTTAATTCCTCTGATGGAATTCCTCTTCCACTATCCTTTATAGATATAATAAAATAATCTTCATTTAGCTCAGTTGAGATTATTGTCTTAGAATTTATACTCGAGTACTTGGATGCATTTGTAAGTAAATTTATTATGGCTCTATCAACTGCAGCAGCATCAGCATAAATATAAGCCTGCTGATCAGAAATATTGTTTTCAAGAGTTTGTTTTTTGATACTGAATTGATATAGCACCGAATCAACTGATTTCTTTAATATTTCAGTAATTTCAATTTTCTTTATCTCATACATCATCATTCCCTTTTCAATCTTTGCATAATCAAGTATGTTTTCTATCAAACCTTGCAGTTTATCACTCTCGCCATCAATTATTCTTAAGTTTTCTTTTGCCTTTGGAGATGTCGATTCGATATTTAATACAGTCAGCTGAGTAAATAATTTGATATTTGTTAGTGGAGTTTTTAATTCGTGTGTCATTGTATTGATAAATTCTGTTCTCATTTCATCCAATTCCTTTAATCGCTCAGCTTCAAGATGTTCAAGTATTAATTCCTCCTGCAATGTAATTCTATCAACAGCCAATGCTGCTGCAGCAACTACTGTATTTAATAAATCAACATCATCTTTAAGGTATCTTGTGCCTGACTTTTTTGCACCCAAAGCCAGGAATGCATGAACATCACCAGTTGGTGATTTTACAGGGAAGACCAACACTATACCCCATCTTTTAAAAACTTTAAGGTCGGCTGATTCAATATTCAGTCCGGGTTCTACCCTATCATCCATCGCGATTGGAAGAGATAAGTCTGTTTTAAGATTTTCCGATTCAAACCTTATGCTTCTACCTTCTAGCAAGTCCCATCCTTTATTAGCTATTAGTTTTATCCGGCTATCAGACTGACGCAAAATAAAAAACCCGATGCTATCCAGAGGAATTAGAGCATCAGTATGTATCACTAATTCTTCTGCTAAAGTCCTGATATCAAGTGAATTTTTAATGTCCTCCAGGAATCTTTTTTGCTCTTCACGATAATCATATTCAACCCTAAAAAATTTCTTATCTACAAATTTTTGAATAACATTCTTTACTGGTTGAAGCAAAGCCACTACAGCAATGGCTGTTATTATAGTAGGAAATGCGGGATTAACATTCTGCACGAATAAAGTTATTAGTGAAGATAGACCTATATAAGTTATAATTATTAAAGCAAGAATTACGGAATATACAAGACTTCTCCTTACTAACAGATGAATATCCATCAGGTGATATTTAACAATTGCAATACTGAATGTAATTGGAATCGCAGTTAAGAATATCAAAATCAAGGCTTCAGGTATCAGACTATACCCGGTAAGAAGAATCGGCAAAATCCAAAAGAGGATGAAGCTGAAAGGACCGATAAAAAAACCCAGCAATAACCACTGCAATCTTTTTCTTTCCTCCAGGTCGGTTGCACGTCTAAATGCAAAAATGCAAATGGAGATTGCTATTACTACGCAGCTCAGGACGAAAAGTCTAAAAAAAGAATCATAAAAAAGAACATAATCTCTGATACTTTGTGTATCACTTCCCAGAGTTGCGTCAAAGAAAAAATAAGTGAGAATGATTACATTTATCACCGATATAGAATATAATATTTGAAGCATCCTTCTCAGTTTTTTATCCTGAGATTTTATAAACGAAATTGTAAAATGAATGAACAACACAGGTGTAAATGAATAAGCAATAAGCCATAAAATCCTGTTTAAATATCCTAATCCGAACGGTGCTATGGTGTAATTACCGGCAGTCATAATGATTACCATTCCAAGACCAATACTGGCAAGATGAAACAGCTTTGCAGAAATATTATCGGGTGCTTTTAATCTTACGAGGATAGCAAATACAATAAAAAATAATCCAACTATACCGATTATTAATAGATCGAAAGTAGAATAATAATTTGTAAGAGTTGCTGTGAAAAGTTTTTCATTTCCATTCTGGTAAACAAGTATTCTGACTTTGTCTCCGATTCTTTTGCCATCAAGATATAACTCAACTTCTTCCCAGTTATTAAATTCATAATTATCTACTGATAAGAGAATATTACCGTCTTTTATTCCTGGAGTCACCTCTTCAAAATTCGTTAGGGTTAGATGATCATCAATGGTTTTTAAGTTAAACGGAAGTGTGGCTTTAAAATAGATTTGGTATAACCCTGCAATGCAGAACAATACAACTAAAAAATCGATTACAAAAAGTGCATACTTATTATCAAGCGCACTTTTCATTCAGCCTCCTTAAAATTAAAGGATTAACCTCAATTAACACAGAGTGCAAAAAGAAGCTAGTAGAAAATTACGTTTTGTAGTTTAGAAGTGCAATATCAAAGAGAAAAAGTAAAGCTGGGTTTTCCATTTCCAACCTCATTTAATCTTTTTCAGCTCATTAGGTTCATTTGATTGATAGCGTGAATGAGTACTCAGTCCACTGATCTCGTATTCGGAGAATGGCTCAATCACTTCATCCGGGGTTGATGTTAAGATTCCTATAACAGTTCCAATTATGACACAGCCAGCTGCAGCAACACCAATCGAGACTGCTGTTTTCTCATCGATCCCTGGTCCGAAACTTGAACTATGATAATTGGCTTGATATATTACACCAGCTACAACAACCGAAGTCAATAATCCAAGACCAATCCCCCAACCTAAATTAGAATTTCCCTTAATTACTAACTTTTCTATATCAGAAGCTTTTCCATGAAAGACACAATCGGGATTATTTAAGTTCTCATCGCAATCAGGTTTTAATATTAATATCGAGCTTTCTCTAACCAACAATAATTCTCCAGAATTTTCTATCCCATCACTCATATACGCACATACTTCCGAACCTCTTTTGTATTCTGAACTTTCGTAAACAGGGTGAAAAGTATCCAGTGTTCCATTTTCCAATGCATTTCTTGCGTAAATATGATATCTCAGACTTTTCAGATTTTTATAATTCTCTATAAGTGTATCCGATAGCACTCCATTGCTTACGTATTGAACATTGGCATTCAACGAGCTATCAGGATTAAGATAGAAAACTGCACACTGGAATCCGTCAATTTTTGAGAATAACTGATAATAATCGCGTTCTTCGTGGCTAAGAGTATCCCCGATGAATTCATTGACCACATAAGGTGAAATATCTTTTTGAGCTAAAGTCTTTATTCCTAAAAAGTTAGTAATCGTAAGAACAAATGCAGTAAAAAATAAATTTTTCATTCCGAGCCTCCATAATTATTCTGAAGACAAAATAATTAATTATAAAGGCTTAGTTGTCAGAGATTTGTCATGAAATTGTAAAAATGATTTTCATTGGTTGCCAACCATTAAGAGTTGATTGATTGTCAGCTCATTTAATAACAAATTAAAATCAATTTTATCCTCTGCACCTTATGAGGACGTTGTGGTGCAAAATGTAGTACTTTTCAGATAACTCTCCCCTATTCCTCCTTCCTAAAAAATAATTAATCTCCTGTTTTGCACAATGAAGGCTACGATTGGGCCCATTTTTCAATTTGTTACAAATCTCTTACAATCTCATGACATATCCATGACATATTTATCTGAAAATTAAAGCAATTTGGTTTGTGCAGATTGAGTTCTGCTAAAAATAATCATATCAATTAAACGGAGGTTTCTCATGATTAAAACTCTTCTTTGCTTTACAGTAATTTTTGTTTTCACAGTATTTAACCAAAATACTGTCGCTCAAGGGGATGTTCTCACAATTCTTCATTTTAACGATTCGCACTCAACCCTTTCACCTTTGGGTCCGCGAACAAGCAGCCTTGAAGGAACACAGGGTGGAATCGCACGTGTAGCTTCTGTTATTGGTCTAACACAAATGACAGAACCAAATGTACTTGTGCTTCATGCAGGTGATGTATCAATCGGCGATTTGTTTTTTACACAGTATTTCGCTGCAGCCGAATTGCAGTTGATGAACTCACTTGGTTTTGATGCAATGGCAGTTGGCAACCACGAATTCGATTTAACTCCGGATGCTTTACTTGGTGCTTTGCAGGCATCATTTCCTCCGGGTGGTGGATTCCCATTATTATCAGCAAATTTAATTTTTGATGGAACAACTCCGCTTCTTGAGCAATATATAGAACCATACACTATCATACAGAAAGGTCCGATAAAAGTTGGGATTTTCAGTCTTCTTACTCCGGAAACAAATCTTTTTTCGCAGCCTGCACCAATTATAGTCTCCGATGAAATTGTGGAAAAAGCTGCTGAGATGGTTACGACTTTAAGCACGCTTGATTGTGACGTAATTATTCTACTTTCGCATTTGGGTGTAGCGCTTGATCAGATTGTTGCCTCTTACGTTCCTGGAATTAATGTGATAGTGAGTGGGCACGATCATTATAAGTTTGAAACTCCATTAACAATTACAGATCCGCTTGGAGGGACTACTCTCCTGGTTCAGGCAAAGTCAAATTATATGTATGCTGGAAAAATGAAGTTAGAAATTAATGGAGATGATGTTCAGTTAATTGATTATCAATTAATTCCAATGGATGAAAATATTCCTGAGGAACCTACAGTTAAAGCGGCTGTTAATGATTTGATTGCAGGAATTGAAGCAACCTATGGACCTGTATTCTCACAGCAAATGGGTTACGCTAATGCTTTCTTTAATGAAGAGGCAACAAATCTTTTAACTAAAGGTGCACACGATACACCAATTGGGAACCTTGTAACTGATGCATTCAGATCAACATTTGCTACAGATATTGCAATCCAGCCCGGGGGTTTTACGGCACTGCCACTTTGGGAAGGACCTTTAGTAGCAGCAGATGTATTTAGAGTTAATGGATATGGATTTAATACAGAGAACGGTTTAGGATTCCAGATGGTTACTTTTAATATGTATGGTGAAAGTTTACTGGGAGGATTAGAGTTCGGACTTTCAGAAATAGAAAAGAACGATGAATTTCTGATACAAGTTTCAGGTATGCAGTATTTCTATGATGGGACACAACTACCATTTTCCAGATTAAAAGGAGTATTAATAAACGGATCACCAGTTGATCCCACTGCCGTATACTCAGTAACTGCAAACGAAGCCGTTCTTCAGATTCTCGACATACTTGGAATTCCGTATTCAAATGTTCAGCTATATACTGGCATAACAGAATTCCAGGTTCTAACTGATTATATCATTAATCAGGGTGGATTTATACATCCAAAATCACTCGGAAGAATTTTAAATGTTGGTGACTTGCAAGCACGCGGGATAGTAATCGCCAACGGATGGATGAACTCAGAGGAA
>JAPHUI010000383.1 GCA_026193755.1 Ignavibacteriaceae bacterium
AGCCAGCCATCTTCAGTAAACGTTTCAGAATTTTCAATTTCGTAGTAGCCAATCATTACATAAGGACCTTTAACCAGTATTTCACCATCATCGCCGAGCTTTATTTCGATTCCCGGTAAAGCTTTGCCGAGTGAGTTTGGTTTGTAATTTCCCCACGGAGTCATAGTTATCCCACCGGTAGCTTCGGTCATTCCAAAACCGCTCATCAATTCAACTCCATATTTTTGAAAGAACTGGAAAATATCCGGTGGTAAATAACCAGCAGCAGATAATCCCCATTTTAGTTCGCCGCCAGTTGCTTTGTCTAACTCACTTTTTATTTTCTGATCTTCATCAACTTCTATATCAACTTTACTTGTGATGTATTCATAAAGCTGCATCCATTTTTTAGGAATGCTGATGAAGACAGTAGGTTTAACTAGCTGCATATTTGAAATCATCGCTTCGACAGAAGGATTCTCCAGGAAACAATATTCTGATGCCCAAAAAACACTTCCCATCATTTCAAGATATCTGCCGAAAGTATGATACAACGGAAGAAAACAAATGAATCGGTCTTCATCACCAATTTCAGGAATAGCCATTGCACGGCAGAATCTTTTATAAACAATATTCGTCTGCGAAAACATTATTCCTTTAGGCTCACCGGTTGTGCCGGAGGTGTACATTATCGTTGCAAGTGCATTTATATCTATTTCCTGATCGTCGGTTTGTGGTTTTGCTTTTCTTAAGAAGTCGGCAAAATTAATTACCCAGTCCTCACCAGAGTTTCCTTCGAGAAGCACAACTGTCTTCAGTTCCGGTAATTCATTTTTTATTGATTTAATTTTTGAAAGCTGTTTTTCATCATGTGCGATAAGCAGAGATGCTTTGCTTTGTTTCATTATAAATCTTATATGCTCGGTGACTGAATTTCCCGGAATCATCATATTAACAATTCCGCCTGTCAAACAAGCGAGATCGAGCAAAGCCATATCAAGGCAATTATCTAGAAGGAATGCAATTTTACTTTGTCCCGGAGAAGAAGTTTCTACGGTTTGTACTAATGAACATAAAGCCTGCTGATAATTTTGAATAATACCAGCGGATTTTTCCCAGCTATATTCTGTAACTCTGTTACCATTAATTACTTTGAAAAGAGTTTTGTTTTTATAATCTCGTAGTCTCTGGTTAAAAAGAACTCTTGTGTTGTAATTACTTTTCAGGATCAATTCGTGAACCTGCCTTGCCGGCAGGCAGGTTAGTGACTCCCAAGTTTTCTCATCGTAGATTCTACGTAGAAAGGAAGGAAAACGGAAAAGGTTTAAGTACTCGTGTGCAACATTTATAAAGGCTTTTGTCGGTTTGTTTAATTGCAAATTAAGGTAGTTGCCAAAATTGAAGTAAACTTCTTTATCAACTGCACCCATAAATTGTTTTGCAAATGATGGTTGTGCAGCAGCAATAAAAACTTTAAGTAGAGCTTCTGCTTCATCGCTGCTCAGACTTTTTTTCGCCAGGGGAATTTGTCTGAGAGTTTCGGCAAAGCTATCGGGTTGCTCATTTATTGATATTGTGTTTTCTATTATTCCTTCCCGCCCTGGTCCGGATGTTCCACTTTTTTCCACTTTAGCCTTTAATTTTTAATAAATGAAATAACTTCTGTTAAGATATAAATTTAACGGAAATACTTTGTGGATGAAATATCATCCCAAATGAATTTTGTAAGTTTTTTGGTAAAGTTCTAATGAGTAAATTAAATAAGCACGTCTCTTGCTATAAGTAAGCTGGATAAACAGGAGGAAAGTCTTGTTTGTAGTTTATAAATATTTCCTTTTATAAATAATTTTTCTCCAGAAGTCAGACTATCCTCTCAAGCGGTACCTGGAACAATCTAATTTTATCATCATCTCGTTCAACAATTGTGTTTAATTCATTTATCCTGATAACAACTTTTTCAAGCAATTCCTCTTCACCAAAAGCTATCATTCGGACAAAATTATAACCGGGAAAAGGACGATTACCTAAGTGCGCATCGGTTTTATGTCCCTTCCCTTTTACATCTTCCCATTGTGTATAAAAATCTATTTCAAGTTCTTTTAAAGCTTCGGTCACACGATCGTCGAGTATATCGTGATAAATTACAAATGCAAGTTTCATTTTATATCCGGAATTTGTTTTTTATTTCTTAAAAATAACTTCTTAAAGAATCCAGAAAAACTAAAAGTACCTAAATCATCAAGAATTGAATAAACAACAGGAACGATAAATAAGGTTAACAATGTTGATGTTATCAAACCACCAATTACTGCCTGTCCCATCGGTGCGCGGAATTCAGCTCCTTCACCAAGAGCGAGAGCTACCGGCATCATACCAAAAATCATTGCGAATGTTGTCATCAAAATCGGACGCAATCTTGTCGGGCCTGCTTTAAGTAAAGCATCAAATCTTGACAATCCCCGTTCACGTAAGACATTTGCGTAATCAACCAGAAGTATTCCATTCTTGGTTACTAAACCCATCAACATGATAATACCAATTAAAGACATAACGGAAACAGAACTTTTGAAAATCAGTAATGCGAGAACTGCACCAATGATGGACATCGGCAAGGCAAGCATTATAGAGAATGGATGCACAAAACTGTCAAACTGCGCTGCGAGCACAATATAAACGAAGACAATCGCCAGCATTAGTGAAAGGAGAATATTTCCAAAAGATTCTTCCTGCATTTGACCCTGCCCGATAACGTTAATAGAGTAACCGGGTTCTAATTCAAGTTTAGACGTTTCTTTCATTATATCTGCAAGTACAACTCCTAAGAATCTTCCCGCTAAGTTAGCATCAACACGAATTTCTTTTTGTCTTGCATATCTGTTAATCTTTGAAGGACCGACACCTTGAGTTATAGTAGCAATGTCTGTTATAGGAACCAGAAAATCCTGGCCACCAATTTTTTTGTTACTTTTTAATGTAAGTAAAGAAAGATCGTTTATATTTTCTCTTTGATCTTTCTTCAATCTAACCCTAACATCAATTTGTTCATCACCTTCTTTGAATTGTGTAGCTACAGCTCCATCGACCATTGCTCGAATTGTCGTGGCTATCAGATAAGGATTCGCTGCCAGATCGGATGCTTTTTCTCTATCTATATTGACTCTTATTTCCGGTTTAGAAAGTTCCAGACTATTATCAACATCAACCGCACCCGGGGTTGATTTAACTATGGCTTCGACCTTATCCGCAACTTTTTGAAGTTTCGTCAGATCATCTCCCCGAATACTTAGAGTAACAGGCTTTTGAGCACCTCCGGGTCCACCCTGGGTTAACATACTAAAAGTCGCTCCCGGTATATATTTTATCTGGTCTCTTAACTCAGCCATTATTTTTTTATCTGATTTTTTTCGTTCTTTAGTTTTAACAAGCTTTACTAAAATAGTAGCTTTGGTAACCGGATCAGTTCCTGAACCAATTGTAGTTAGTACTGTTTTAACTTCAGGTTTTTCTCTTAATATTTTTTCAACCTTTTCGCAGATAGCACTGGTTTGTGCAAGTGAACTTCCGGGTGAGGCATTAACTACCACGTTAAATTGGCTTTGATCACTTTCTGGAAAGAATTGAGAACCAA
>JAPHUI010000105.1 GCA_026193755.1 Ignavibacteriaceae bacterium
TCGACCGTATTATCTTTTTTCGAAGTGATTTCCATAGAAACAACTGAATGGCAATTGGAGCATTTGTTATCAATAAAAATTTGTTTTCCATCTAATTTCTGATCTTGTGAAAAAGAGAATGCAAATGCAAAGAGTGCAACTATTGCAGATATAAATAGCATAAATAGAAGGGCGTTTTTCATTTTATAACCTTGAACTAAATTATTAAATGATACTTGATTTGAAATTAGTTGCTAATTGGTAACAAAGACAATACCACTGAATTATAGAAAAAAAGACTTATAAATAGTTAAATTCAAATAAAATCTTCTCGCTTATGAGAACTTTAAAACCTTGAAATTCGCAGATTTTAGAAAAAAATGAATGATTTTTTTAAGATTTAATATTGCGTAATAAAATTTTATTTGACAGACAAATGTAAAGATATTCGGTTTAAGATTTTGTCTTAAAGAACTTATTTATAGTCAAATTTGAATGTTTAATTCTTTCATTTTTCTGTACAGTGTTGATAAACCAACCTGGAGAGTTTCGGCTGTTTTCTCTTTGTTGAATTCATTTGATTCAAGGGCGCGTGTGATAATTTCCTTCTCGAATCTTCTAACCGATTCGTCAAGTGAACCTGAAGGAGAAAAATCCGTAGGTCCCGTTTCCGATTGAAACTGCATTGGAAGATGTTTTACATTGATGAAATCTTCGTTACAAAAAATAACAGCTCTTTCCATTACATTTTCAAGTTCTCTGATTTCACCCTTCCATTCATGATTCATCAAAGCCCTCATAGCATCATTTGATATTCCTAAAATGTTTTTGTTCATTTGCTTCCTGTACTTATCAAGGAAGAAATCTACAAGCAATGGGATGTCGCTCTCACGTTCCTTTAAAGAAGGGAGATGAATTTCTATTACATTAAGTCTGTAATACAGATCATCTCTAAATTTTCCCTGAGCTACCTGCTCCTGAAGATTTCTGTTGGTGGAAGCGATGAATCTTACATTTACCGGGAGCGATACAGTTGTACCTACGGGAGTATATTCTTTTTCCTGGATGGCTCTTAAAAGTTTAACCTGTAATTGGGGCGGCATTTCACTTATTTCATCCAGAAAAAGGGTTCCTCCTTCAGCTGCTTTAATGAATCCTTCTTTGTCACTTATAGCACCGGTGAAAGCACCCTTTTTATGTCCAAAGAGTTCGCTCTCGATAAGGTTTTCAGAAATTGCTCCGCAGTTTAATGCGATGAAAGGTCTGTTGGTTCTTTTTGAATTATAATGTAAAGCTTTTGCTACAAGTTCTTTACCGGTACCACTATTACCGGATATTAGAACTGTGCTATCTGTATCGGAAACGGCTTTTATCATCTCAAATATTTGTGTTATTGCAGGACTTTTGCCAATAATATTAGTGTAATCATATTCTCGCTGCAGCTCTTTACGAAGTATCCTGTTTTCAAGGTGCAATTCACGAACTTCAAATAGCTTTTTTACTTTGATTAATAGCTCATCGAACTCTACAGGTTTTAGTATGTAATCGCTCGCACCACTGCGTAATGCAGCAATAGCTGTATCAACCGAACCATATGCTGTAATAACAATTGTGTTGGTCTGGACATTCAATTTCTTAATTTCTTCCAGAAGCTCAATCCCTTTCATCTCCGGCATTTCCAAATCTGTTATCACCAAATCGTAAGATTTATCTTTGAGCATTTCAAAAGCAATTTTTCCGTTTGCAGCTTCATCAACATCGTATTTTTCTTTATTTAAAATATATGATAGTGACTCACGGATAATATCCTCATCATCAACTACCAGAATTTTTTCAGACATTTTTTTATCCTTTTTATATTTCTATCGGAAGCTTAATTGTAAAGGTAGTCCCTTGACCGATTTTACTCTTAACTTCTAGGTTACCCTGAAAACTTTTAATAATTCCGTAACTTACCCACAAACCCAAACCTGTACCTCTTCCTGAAGATTTGGTTGTAAAAAAAGGTTCAAAAATTTTATTAAGATTTTCTTCAGTTATTCCGCTGCCCGAATCAGTGAAAGTAATTATAGATTCATCTTCCGAAAGCGCGGATTCGATAGTTATGCTTTTTTCTCTGTTATCTTTTGCCTCATTAAGTGCATCTACTGCATTTAACAAGATATTTACAAAAACCTGCTCAAGTTGATCGGCTACGAGTGGAAGATTAGGTACTTCATCACTAAGTTTAACATTATATTGAATGTCCTTTGATTTGGTTCCTACTTTTGTTATTTCAACTGCCTCTTTCAGACACTCATTAATGTTTACTCTCTGCAACTCAAAGTCAGATGGGCGTGAGAAATCTACAAGGTCGCGAATAATTTTTGATATTCTTGTAACCTGACTTTTAACAAGATCCAGTTTTTCTCTGATGAAAGTATCTTCAGTACTACGCCTTGCAACCTGGACTAGTGCGGAAATAGATGCGAGCGGGTTGCCAACTTCGTGTGCTATTCCTGCAGCTAATGTTCCAATGCTTTCCATTTTCTGAGTGTGGATCAATTGTTTTTCAAGAGTTCGTTTTTCACTTAAATCTCTGTGTATACCAAAATAGCCGGTAACATTTTCTTCTTTATCAAAAATTGGGGAGATTAAAAGTTGGGTATGAAATGGCTCACCATCTTTTTTTCTGTCTTCAATTTCTCCAAACCATGCCTTACCACTTGAAATTGTCTGCCACATTTTATCCCAGAATTTTTTAGGAAGCTTACCGCTGCCGAATATTCTCGGGTTTTTACCAATCAACTCTTCTTTCTTGAACCCGCTTGCTTTTATAAAAGCCGGATTAACATAAATCATCTTTCCATCTGTATCAGTAATTTGTACCGGATTTATACTGTTCTCAACAATGTTATAAAATCTCTGCAGTTCAACTTCTTTTGATTTTTCTTCAGCAATATCTTTAACTACTGCAAGAATATATTCAATTTTCTTTTTATCAATCTTGAAGCTATAAAATGAAAAAGTAATTCTAATATCAATCGCTTCTCTGTTTAAAAGAAATTGACTCTCAATTTCGGTTGTTTTCTTGGAGCTGATACATTTGAAGAAGATGCTATTAACTTTTTCCCGCTGATCTAAATTGATAATTTCAAGGAAGTTGGATGGATTAAACTTTTCATTAATCTTTATGATCTTTCCGGCTTTCTTGTTCAACTTCAGGATTTCACCATTCACGTCAAGCAGGAAATACATATCGGGTAAAGCATCGAACAAATCGAATCCAAATAAAAGATTATTAAAATTAGAATCTAAATTATTTGAGCTATCGGTGTCTACCATCTCATTATTTTTTTCTGAAGATCTCAAAGTTTCTAATTAATAATTTCGGTCAAAAATTTTCCTTCTGCTTTTAATTTAAAGAGAAAAATTAGTTAAATGATTCCCTTCGCTTTCATAAGTTCAGCACAAAGAATTGCACCACCAGCAGCGCCTCTGACTGTATTGTGAGACATTATCACAAACCTGTAATCGAAGATAGAATCATTACGTAATCTTCCCACAGAAACGGCCATTCCTTTATCATTATTTCTATGATGTTTTGGTTGAGGAAAAGATTCTTCATTACTAAAGTGAATTGGTTTTAATGGTGCTGATGGAAGTTTAAGCTTTTGTGGTTCAGACGAATATTCTTGCCATGCTTTTTTAATCTTTTCAACGGATGTTTTCTTCTTTAGCTTTACCTGTACACATTCAGTATGTCCGTCTGTGACATTTACTCTGTTGCACTGAGCACTTATTTTAAAATTTATGAAACTTACTTTTTTCTTATTTAGTTTGCCTAAAATTTTTAATGGTTCAATCTCCACTTTAGGTTCTTCGCCCTTGATGAGAGGAATAACATTGTCTTCAATATCTAAATTAACTACACTTGGATGCCCCGCGCCTGAAACCGCCTGCATAGTGACTACGTTTACAGCTTCCAAACCAAAATTATCGAGCAATGGTTTCAAAGCCAGAACAAGCCCGATAACTGAACAATTTGGATTAGTAACTATACATCCTCCCCCATATTTCTGTTTCTTTATTAAATCAAGATGATCAGGGTTTACTTCAGGTATTAGCAGCGGTACATCTTCATCCATCCTGTGGTTTTTAGAGTTCGAAATTACTTTATATCCAGCTTTGGCAAACTCGGTTTCAATTTTTCCTGCAACACTTGAATCTAAACCAGAGAAAACAACTTTTGATTCTAATACCCGCTCACATTTTTGGACTATTATCTCTCCAACTCTATCATCCAGTGGAGATGAGAGGAACCAATCAACGGCGTCTATATATTTTTTGCCAGCAGATTTATCCGAAGCACAAAGCTCTTTAATTTCAAACCAAGGGTGATTGGTTAAAAGTTCAACAAACTTCTGACCCACACTTCCTGTTGCACCAAGAATTGCCACCGGGATTTTCATTTTATTAGTCATTTTTGTTGAGAAGGTTGAAAAATATTAATCAAATATACTTAATTGTCATATTAACGTATGAAATTATAAAACTTTATAGCAACAGCTTATTTGTTATGCTATCAGGGGTCTCACGATGATAAATGTAAGTAGGATAAATTACTTTTTTGACTTTGAAAATTTTTTGTGCTCTTTCGAGAAATTCCGCATCTTCGCCGTATGTAATATCATTAAATCCACCGAGGGTTTGGAATACTTTTCTTTTACCGAAAAATGTGCCTCCAATTACACAATTGTACAAGGTTATCATTTTATTGGGGTCATTTCTATCCGCGACGAATGAATCACCAATAATTGTTACACCACCGTGTAATAAGTCAATTTCAGGGTGGCTGATCATATAATTATACCTGGTTTCGAGATGAGAAGGAAGAAATTCATCATCACTGTCTAAAAAGGTTATGTATTTTCCCTGGGATAATTTTATTCCGGTGTTTTTACTTTCGGAAGAATTTTTGTGATTCTGAGTTACAACTTTGATGTTTTCATAATTGTTCTGAAACCCGGTAAGAATTTTAAGAGATTCATCAGTACTTCCATCATTAATAGCAATTAATTCCCAGGGTGTAAATGTTTGCTTTAATAATGATTTTACTGCTCTACTTATATATGATTCCCTGTTGTAAACAGCTGTAACAACAGAAATTTCTGGTTTATTCATTGAATTAAAAGTGTGCAAAAAATAATTATTCAACAATAATTTATAGAAATTACGAACCAACTTCTATTACATTTTTTTTGTAGATTTCTCTTAAGAATATACCATCAATATGAAAATTGCACTAGTTCAATATAATCCGAAATGGGAAGACAAAGAATCGAATAAGAAAAAGATTCTTCAATTAGTGAACGAAATAAAAGAGGTAGAATTAATCGTTTTTCCTGAAATGAGTCTTACAGGATTTACGATGAAGTCAAAGGAAATGGCTGAGGGAATTCAGGGAGATTCTTTCAGATATTTTTCTGCACTCGCAAAAGAAAAATCCTCGCACGTGATGGCAGGAATTATCGAACTACGAAATACCAGAACTTACAATACTCTTATTCACATTAAACCAGATGGAAAGCTGGTAAAATTATATAGAAAGATTCATCCATTTTCTTATTCAACTGAGAACGAGCATTATACCGCAGGGGTACGACCTGCAATTACAAAGATAAAAAAGTGGAAAATAGGTTTGACGATTTGTTACGACCTACGATTCCCTGAGTTGTATAGAAAATATGGCAAGAAAAGGACTCATCTGATTGTCAACATTGCGAACTGGCCTGATACACGGATAGAGCATTGGCGAACATTATTAAAAGCGCGAGCCATTGAAAACCAATGCTACGTCGCCGGTGTAAACAGAGTAGGGGATGATCCTAAATTGCATTATACCGGTTTAAGCAGTTTGTTCGATCCGATGGGAAAAGAAATAATTTCTGTTGAAAATGAAGAAAAGGTAGTTCAAGCTGATCTGGATAAAAATTATGTGAATGAAGTAAGAGAAAAATTTCCTTTCCTTGATGATATTAAATTGATTTAAGTAACTATTTTAATAAATAAAAAAGGAGACCAAAGTCTCCTTTAATTTTAACGGCGTTGCAAATAACTTGCGCCGTAATAAAAAGAGATTTAGAAATGTTAAACAACTTAATTAAATAACTAAACAAAAAGCCGAATCGATAACAGGCGTCAATGTTGATTTGCTTGTTATACGGGAAACCGGCGGGAGAAATAGAAATGAAAATAGCGGTAAATAAATGTTTTGGTGGATTTGATTTATCCGAAGAAGCATACAAAGAACTGATGAAACTTGGTGTAAAAGTTTACAAAGATTGGGAACAGTTAAAAAAGTTAAAAGATAGCGAGCTTTGGATTATGGAAGATAACGGTTATGGAATGAAGAGA
>JAPHUI010000346.1 GCA_026193755.1 Ignavibacteriaceae bacterium
AGCCCGAATTTTGCCATATCCCTTGGGCGGAGTCTTAAATCGCCCGAGCAAAAAACAACATTGTTCGGCAGCATCTGCCATTCATATTCAGTAATTCCAAGTTTGCTGAACAAATAATTCTCTGAGAAAGCATCTAATCTTTGTCCGGTGGCTTTACGGATAATTTCTCCGAGCAGATTTGTATTACAATTTCTATATGCAAATACTGTCCCGGGAGTTTCAATAATGTCTTTCGATAAAATATATCTTATCGGGTCGCTGGAATTAAATAGCTGGTATAAATCATTTCGCGGATCTAAATACGAGTAGGTTTCATCATCCCACTGAATGCCGGAAGACATAGTTAATAAATGCTTAAGTGTGATTGTTTGTTTTGACGGATTGTTCAGGAAAAGATCCGAGTATTCAGGGAAGAATTCAGAAATCTTCTGATCTACAGATTGTATAAAACCTTTATCCATTGCGATGCCTATCAAAGCCGAAACAAAACTTTTCGTTGCAGAACAAAGATTATGAGTGTCGTTACGATCAAAACCCATCTCCCCGGTGTACCGGGCCAGATTGAATTTTTGACCCTCGTAATATTCTTCAAAAACTAGTTTGTTGTTTTTAACTATGATTATACTGTGGATTTTGTGATCAGGATGGTTTTGTAAATAACCGAGCATTTCGAGCAGCTTATTTTCATTTAACCCGACTGATGGAAGAGAAGCGGTTTCCCATCCGTCGTTTATTTGTTCAGGGATTGGATATGTAACTTTATTTACGGACCCGGGATCGTTTACTTCTTCGCTGCAAGCGGCGAAGAAACAGCTTAACACCAGAAGCAGAAGAAAAAATGCACATTCTGTTTTCATCTTTTAGCTCCCTTATGAATTTACCATAGGTAGTTGTTCGTTTCCTGATTTAATTTACTAACTTGTGCTGCATAAGTAAACACCTGATAAGTACCGGTTAGAGAAAAAATAAAATTTTAATCTGCCAGGTCAATTAATCCTAAATGGACAATTTTTCCTTTCTTAGATTCCTGCCGGAGTTAAGCAAAATGTAGACATTTAAGATTCCTTCCTGCGCCAAAAATTTCCGCTCTTAAAATAATTGATCCCCCTGTCATTATTAAAGTGACTTGGATGTGTTTTAAAATTATTTTATCAGCGTAAACAGATTTATTTATAAACCATAGACAGGAGCAAACAATGAAAACGTTAATCTTCATGTTCTTTGCACTTTTTGCAGTGCAAACGCTCTCTGCTCAACCATCCGGAATTACGGTTGAAAAAAAATCTGCTGTCGTAGATAATCTTACCAATGCTATCGATTCTGATAATAGTGGACTTCAAACAAGTGGTGCTTTAGTTTTATCGGATTTGATTAATTACTCGTATCTTAAAAGCAGCGATGCATCAAAAGCAATGATCCCTCTTTTAAGGATGTTAAGAGAAGGAAAAACCGATGAGGAAAGGATAGCAGCCGCAGTTGCATTATATCAGCTTGGAAATGCAATCGGGATATATCAACTAAGAGGAGTCGCCGTTTTTGATAATAATGAAAAAGTAGCCACTGTTTGTAAAAATTTATACTACTCTTTTCATAAGCTCCACGGCACAGAATATTTAGTTGACTTGTGATCAGGAGAAAAAAATGGGGAATTATTTGAAAGGGCAGGTTAATGGTTTTTTAGCCTGCCTTCTTTGCATTCTGACTATTAATAATATCTCTACCAAATAATAATCTAATCTTCTTTTATCGTACGGGTTTTTCTTTTTCAGATGCCATTTTCGATTCCGAACAAACTTATCTGAGGGTAAGGCAGATTCGGGATAACTCAAATCTGAATTACAAAGTACAGCAGTGACTTCCCTTCATAAATACCGGAACGGGCTAGTACGGTCAGTAATGAAAAACATTCTCACATCATTGAAAATATCCACTTATAAAGTATTGATGGAGTTTGCCATTATTAGTCTTTACGTTTAAGTCAGCAATTAGAACAAAATAATGTTAACAGAGGTGTAATATGAAAAAGGCTTTAATAATCGTACAGAATAAAAATAATACAACTAAAAGGTTTGGCGAGGAAATTATGGAATTCCTCCTTAACCGTGGACTGGCAGCTGAGCTGATTCCAATTAACAGCTTTGAACCTAAAAAGCTGGAAGGCACAGATTATTTACTTCTTAGCGGATGGAGAAACGGTTCAATATTTTCAGGAACTGATAGCGAGTGGGTATCTTTTGTAAATAAGCT
>JAPHUI010000172.1 GCA_026193755.1 Ignavibacteriaceae bacterium
GACTGTAAGATTATATTTAATTGTTTCATGTTTTTCTCGCTTATTTTTCTTTCGTCATTCCCGCAAAAGCGGGAATCTATTTACTTATACAGATTCCGGATCGATTTCCAAAATTGAAATCGTCCGGAATGACAGCGAAGAACATTTATTCAAACTTATAATTTTTAATTGATGCTTGTTCTCTGATTATCTTAAGCATCGCTGCATCGAGAGTATTTTCTTCGGGGTTTTCAGATATTTTCTGTGCTATGTAGTCTCTTCTCTGTTTATCAAGTTCACTTATCTGGTTCTGATAATCTTCCCGCTCTTTTGCTTTTTTATCCACATATGCCTTTTGTTCTTCTGTGGTCATATTTTGCATTTCTTTTGGAAGCTGGTCCTTTGGGATGTTTTCCAAATCAACCGAGCCTTGTTTCTTAGCATCAACGAGATCCCAGGATTCATTTTTATACTGTCCGCTTCCTTTTGTAATTGTTCTTTCAACCATAACAGATGGAGCTAGGTTTTTTGCGTTTGCATCCTGCTCTGCCTGTCTCTGTTTTAGTTCGTCACCTGCGTAACCATAAGCGATGTAAGTTTCATTTAATTTCTGTCCGAGTTGAACAAGCTCATCATCAAACGGAGTGTCAATGTGAACAACTTCCTGGTTCTGATCAATATTTATATATGAACCATCAGCAAGACCAGCTCCGTCTTTCCAGTTCGTTTGAACTCCTTCGTCGTAGCTGCCACAGTAAATTGTATTTATTATTATACCCTTACTGATAGCATTTTTACAAGCTTCTTGATAGTCAATACTTCCTTGAGTAAAAGGTTCATTTCCTGCAATGAAAATTACTTTGTAATCACCCGTACTTTTAGTCCATTTCAAATCTTTAATTGCTTCTGAGATTACAGTTCCGCAATATTCGCTGCCGCCATTTGTTTTGAGCTTGAATAATTCTTCTGAGATTTTGTCGAGGTCGTTTGTTAATGGAGTTATTAATCTGACGTATCCTTCGTCAGGGGATAACCAATCATTTCCATATTCATATAAAGCGACATAAAGATTGATATTCTTTCCCTCTCTTTTTGAGCGAGCCATTTCGTTTATAATTTTCCACAACTGGGTTTTGGTCTGCTCAATTAAGCCATCCATACTATTGCTGGTATCTAACAAGATTGCAAGCTGGACGGTGTTGGTTGTCGGTTTTTCGCTGGATATTGCTTCGTCTCCGATTAAGACAAGTGAGGTAAAAAAACTAATGAGGAAAATAATTGAATGTCTCATCTTGTGATTCTCCTAAATGATTATGAAATTTAGCAAAAGTTGGGGCTTTCACTCAGCTTATATTCCAAAAGTTCCTGAGTGGAGAGAATATAAAGAGGGAATTATTTTTACTTAATATTTTTTGGAACTTAAGTGAATTGAGAGAGTATTATAATGCTTCAGAAAAATTAATATACTCTAAAGCATTGAATGAATTTTATAGAGCAGGCCACGCTTAGTAGAATGGCATTGTAACTAACCCGCTGCCAAAGAACAAATATCATAAGCAAAATTCTATCGTCTTGAGCAACTTGTTAATTACAGTAGTACCGGCTTTCAAATTCTTTATGGCTCAACTTAGCGTCAAAGTTGATTCTCGATAAAGTGCCCTAACCAATCGAAAAAACCTAAATAACCGAGAATACCACCTAAAACGATTCCCAGAACTAACAGAAGAATGTCTTTAAACCAGGCTTTATGCCTTTCCATGCGGAGTTGTTTGTCTAAAGAGTCTTGTGTCGGAATTGTTTCGCTTCGTAACGCCATTTATTTCTTTAACTGTTTAAATGTTCGTTGTGATTTAAGGTAGTCTAACGATTATTTATACTGAACGTTTGGAATAAAAATTTCAACCTTCAGTTTCTTTTGCTTTGGAAGACTTATTCCTGTTTCTTGTATAAACAACAGATATAATCACCAGTGCTGCTCCAAGTACTAAAAATGATAATATTTTAAATACCACTTCCTGGCTTGTGATTCCCAAAACAAAAACATAAACAACAGTAAGTAAAAATGTTGCAAGAGACATATATCTGTATTTTACGTTTTTCAGAAGTAAACTAAAGATATAATAAAGTATAGCAACTCCAATCCAGCTAAATGCTACAAAACTACTTGGCATCATGTTATGAAGGGAATACGGGATAATTAATAATGCAGTTATCAAATACGCATTTCGCATCTGCTCAGTTTTAAGCTCAAGACGGTCCTTTTTCCAGTTCAGTATTCGTGCACTCAACAATGCGACAACACCAAAGCTCAGACTAATACCGCTTGTGGCTTCTGCAAGAATAATGAATGTTAAAAATATCAACAGAAATATGAAAAAGTTAGCAACGACTATAAACTTCGATCTAAACCAAACAGCTGTGGAAACAACGATCACGCTTTGCCAGCAAAGCCATATAAAAAAATCGGGCTTGTTAAATTGAAGGATGATTGCAACACTCAAAGCTGCATATCCGGTCATTGCATAATAGAACGTTGCCATCCTGCTTGACTTCTTTGTAAAAAATAGAATTGCAAATCCAATAAAAATAATAGATGCTGCAAGATGATAAACCTGTCCTAGTGCTGGTGTTGATAGGATCGTTATAAGTAAAAATAATCCGTACGCCATCGAAGTAATTATTAGGATACTGATAGCAGTAGGTAAATATTCATCGTACTTTTTATCATTATAATAGGCTAATGTGAATATGATCAGATAAACCAGTATGAAAATTAAATTTATCGGTTCACCAACTTTTAGCTCAAGCTGATTACCGATTAGCGGATTGTTGATAAACCATAAAAGATGAACCAGATAAGATACAACGATAGTGAAATTAAAAAGTCCGTTCCAGCTATGTTTAATTTTTAAGTAGAGAGATTCAAGAGCAAGAAATGCTATTGTTATAAAAATTAATGCTGAAGCATCGCTTAGCAAAGCGGATAAATAAACGGTTGTAAATCCGAATGCAGTTATATACGGAGATTTCCAATTAATTCCGGAAAGGATTAAAATGAAAGAAATGATGTATGCAATGATCAGAACAGGCACAATACTGGAAAAAACAGGAGCGGAACTGAAATAGTGCATCCTTAATGCTGCGATATAAAGTATTGCAAATCCGCTTCCGAGAACCCAGCCAGAAAGATGAGGAAGCTTATTCTTGAAGAAAATTGAAGTGACAATTACAACTAATCCTGTTGCAATTCCTATTACAACCGGAATAATTTGATTCATCGATTCGAATGGAAGAGTATTCGCGATAATCCAGCCTACGAGGAAGGCAAAAATTCCTAACTTTGCAAACCAGAATTGCCCGATCCTAAATTCCAGCTCTTCGTCAGACTCACTTTTTTTCTTTTTAATGACTTCTTCTTCTTCAACTTCTTCTTCTGTTGGTGCAGGATGCAGATCGAGATAATTTTCAATCTGAGAAATTCTCGACTCAATTGCTTTAAGATGTTGAAGAATTTCCTTTCCGCTTACATCATTCGAGGATGTGTCCATCTTTTTATTCTCTTTTATATTTTATTAGGATTTCTTTTCTACCTTTTTAAGCTTAATATACAAACCAATAACTAACAGTGTAACAATAACAGTTGAAAAGCCAAGTCCGATTCTCCTGAAATAATAATCACTGATTGCTTCTTCACCATTTATCTTGGCTTTATTTACGATTGTGAATCCCTCGTCGATCTGCTCTTTAAATTTATCCAGATTAAATGCGTGAATAGTTGTACGCGATTGTATGAGTACCTGTCTCACATCTTTAAGTGAGAAAGTTGCATCCGAAACATCCATCCCTTTTTGACCCGCTTTATCTAGTATATTCTTTGTTTCTGAATCTTCTGTTTTCAGGCTATCAATAAGGCTTTTCATTTTTCCAGCAACAATGTAACCTTTGGAGTTTACCTCAGTACTATGACAGTTTACACAGACTGCTGGTTTTTGTGTTCCGACCATTGCATCGGTAGCTGGTTCAACAAGGTGATTGCTATGACAACTCTCACATTCAGGATAATTATGCTCATCAAAAGCTTTTTTATGCGGACTTTGCTCAAAGAGTTCCATATTTAAAACGTGACAAGTACCGCAGACTTTTGAGATAGATTCAACTCCCGGTGGTACAGCCCCATGATTACCATGACAATCGTTGCAAGATGGAGAACTTAAATCTCCTTTTTCCAGGAGAGCAATTCCATGCACACTTTTCACATATTTTTCGTACTGATCAGTAGGTATTTTGTAAGCAGCCATCAGTTTTGCATCGCTATGACATTTTGAACAAACGGAAGGAATATTTGTTGCATAAACCAGTGAACGGGAATCCTTTACCGGTTGAATTTCATGCGAGCCATGACAACTAGCACACTCGGCAGCATTAGGATCGCCTTTTGCATTCAGATGTCCGTGGACGCTCGTTTTATATTTTGAAACCTGATCTACGGGTAGAGCCGGATTATATTGTTTCATAAATTCAGCACTGCTATGGCAACTGCCACACAACTCAGTAATTTTAGTCGGATAGACTTTTGATGTCGGATCTTTTACATTTTTGATATCGTGAACGCTATGACAGGTTACACAATCAGCAAGCGGTCCCTGGTCATTGAAACTCTGCTGAAAATGAACTGAGCTCTTCAGCTTTTCATATTGATCAGTTGGAATGTTCGATCCAAATCTTTTCATTTTATTTTCATCGGCATGACAATTAATGCATACCTGGAATCTGTTAACCCGTGACGGAACTCCAATAAATCCTTTTTCCTTACTCATCGCCACATCCATATCGTCTATGGTTGCATCTCCGCCATGGCAGCCAGCACAAGAAATTCCTTTAGTAAAATGAACATCCGTTTTAAAGAGTTTGGCATGCGTATCATCTAAATCTAAATGGCATTTAATGCACTGATCAGTAGATTGAGCAGGAAGTGTATAAAAAGATAAGATTAGTAACAGAACTGAAACCGGAATATTTATTATTTTATTTTTCATATCTGCCTCCTAATCCAAAATAAAACCAAGAATGGTAAAAACAATTATGAAGATGATCACGAAAATACCGACGTAAGTAAGTAATCTATTCTTATTTCCCCGGGCAGTTTTTTTATCCCAGACCGGAACTATTGCCCAAAGAAGTACTCCAATTCCAAAGAGGAGAACACCTACTAATTCACCCGGCAAAAAAAGAATTTCCCCCGGAAGGAATTTGAACACTTGAAACATGAAAAGGAAATACCATTCAGGTTTAATTCCTACAGGTGCGGAAGAAAAAGGATCCGCTTTATTACCAAGCTCCCAGGGAAAGAAAACAGCCAGAATTGCGAGAATGTTTATAACTATTAACCAAATTAGAAGTTCACGCATAGCAAAGTTGGGGAAAAAGGGAATGGTTTTTTTCTCGTCATCAGGAAGCTTTTGATAGTCTTCCGGTTCTGCAATTCCCTGTCTTTGAATCATAAGCAGGTGAAGTGTTAAAAGGATCACAAATATTCCCGGGAAAATTGCAACGTGAAATCCGAAGAACCTAGAAAGAGTAGCACCGGTAACATCCGTGCCGCCTCTTAATAATTTTAATGCAGGTTCACCAATTAATGGTACTTGACCAACTATATCAGTTCCTACTTTTGTAGCAAAGAAAGCAAGCTCATTCCAGGGGAGAAGGTATCCGCTGAAACCGAAGGCCATTGAAATTGCAAGCAAACCAAATCCAGTATACCAGGTAAGTTCACGTGGTTTTCTAAATCCTTTAAGAAAATAAACTGAGAACATATGAATGAAAACAGAAAGAACCATTAAATTAGCTGACCAGCTATGAACCGAACGGATAAGCCAACCAAAGCTAACTTTTGTAGAAATAAAATGAACGCTTTCAAATGCAAGATCTTCAGTCCCTTTGTAATACATAAGTAATAATATTCCGGAAATAACCTGAACAACAAAAAGCAGCAGAGCTACGCCGCCGAAATAATACCAGATAGTTTCACGGAATTTTGGAACGGACTTTTTCTTTGCAAATTCTAAAAGACCTGATAAATCATATCTTTCATCAAGCCAGCTTAAAATTTTGCCTTTTGGTTTTTTATTTTTTTCTTCCATCAGCTTGCCTCCTCAAAAACTGTAACCTCATCATTTTTTATTGCGACTCCATACTTTTTAAGTGGGGCAGGGGGAGGACCACTTGCAACTCTTCCGTTTAAATCATACCTACCGTTATGACAGGCGCAATATATTTGCCCATAATCTTTCCTGTATTGAACAATACAATCCAGATGCGTGCATTCTGCACTGAAAGCAATATAATCACCACTCTTTTTTCTGATTACGATGACTGGTTTATTACCGAACTTTATAATTTTCCCGCTGTCCTTTTGCATATCTTCCACAGCACCTATTTTAACATTGGAAACCTTTACTTCTTCAACCTCGGGAGGTTCAAGATATTTAAATACGGGATAAAGTAGTGCACCAAGCCAGGCAATAAATCCACCACCGAGAAGAATATTCAGGAAGTCACGGCGCTTTGTTTTACCCGGGTTTGAATTCTCGGAATGATTGTTCATCATAAAGTATCCCTACAATTAATTAGATTATGTTCAATTAAAATATAAAGTGAGAGGAGTCGCTCTAAATACTTACTCCTAATTAAGTTCAAAATATAGACCCTTCGTTTGATTTATTAGTGATCATTATTCCGGTTCAAATGTTGAACAAATAATAGTAATTTTATTTTAAACATAGAAGCAAGGAATTAATAAACTCATTTCCTTGCATGACATTCAACGCAAATCAAATCTTTCACATCAGTACCAAGATCTTCAGGGTGAACAAAGTCAACTCCACTCATAGAAACAAGATTTTCACCTTTACTTGTAGTTTGGGAAATAATTGTATGGCATAAGTTACAATCTCTTCGAATCATTTCTCCATCGTCTGTAAAATGTTCTCCATCGTGGCAGCGGAAACAGCCGGAATCATAAAGGTGTGATAAATGATTAGGAAATCCCCGCCAGCTAACCCTCATACTGGGGAAGTAGTTTCTATTATATATTTTCTGAATTTCTTCGATAGCTTTAGATATATTTTCTTTCTTTTCCTGGGCAACAGATGGAAAATTTGTATTATAAAAATCGTTAATTGCGTACGCTATACTATCTAACCCGCTTTGTTTGGTAGAATAATCCCCCTCAAGGGCATTAACGGCAATGTTTTTAATGTAAGGAAGTTTTTCATCAATTCTTCCAAGAGACATTGAAAGATTAACGGATTTATCGGAAGGATTATAAATGTGTGAAGGGCGATTATGACAATCAATGCAATCCATTGTTCTCAAATTTTCCTTGTTAACCTTTTTTTCATCGTAAACAAAGTTTTTCTTTTTGAATATTTTCACTTTGCCGGTTATGTTGTTTGTTTGTTTGACCCAGGGAATGTTATCTCTGATTGAATCAGTATATAAGTACTCCATTTTATTTGCAATATTCATATGCCAGTGAATTCCTTCTGCTCTGCCGAGATCACTATTCCCTCCGCCAATTTTTAAAAGCATGCTTAATGATGACTTGGTATTTTTTTCATCATACAAATAATAGGTAAACTCTCTTCTTATTTCACTGAAGAAGTGTTGAGGGGAGTGGCATTGCTCGCAGGTTCCGGCAGCTGGTCTTAAATCTTTTACCGGTGTAGGAATGGGTTTAGAATACTTTTTAAATAATACCGAATAAACCTGGTAGGAACCCGAAATTTTTGCCCGAACAAACCATGCTGCACCCGAACCAATATGGCAAGTAACGCAACCTACTCTTGAATGTGGAGATGAGAGATACGCAGTATATTCAGGAGCCATAACTTCGTGACACATTTCTCCACAAAATTCATCCGAGTCAGAAAATTCATATGCTTTATAACTTCCAAAAGCTGAAAAGAAAAGTAAAAGAACTGCACCGATTGAAAATAAGGTGATCATCCTTCTTTGTTTTGGATCATTAAGATCAATAATCATAAATCGTTTTCTTCTTTTAATACCTTGCTCTAATCTTCTTCTTTCTCTTAACATACCAACGACGAGTAAAAATATTCCTATAAGGAGAAATATTGGTAGAATAATAAAAGTAATTATTCCCATGTAAGGTTTTGATTCAGGGGAGAGAAGTTCAAGGATTGTTAAGAATATAATTAAGCCAAAGCTTAGCCCTGCTAATCCAGCTCCAAAAAATGTTATTGGATTGTAAACATAAGGTGGAAAAAATCGCCGCATAAAAGAAAAATATTACTTAAATATAAAAGATGGTTAAATATAATTATCTATATGCGAAAATCATTGCATATATAATCCAAATAACGATACTAAAACCGATAGTGAGTGCCGTCCAGCCAAAGATTTTCATGCCCTTAAGAACAATAGGAGGATACTGCTCAACCAAATGTTTTTCCAATTCTCCTTTTTCTACCATCTCATCGTATTCTTTGGATTTATCTAATTTAAATTCATCAAGTTGAACTCTTCCTGAAAAAATTACTATGTCCATTGGAAATTTTTCTGGACGAAGGTGTGTATTAAAAAAGTGTATAGTGAAAATAAAACCTGTTGCAAGAAGAGCTTCATCACTGTGAATAATTGTGGCTACATTAATCATCCAACCCGGGATAAAATTTGTAAAAAATTCCGGAAACCAAAGTGTCATTCCAGTGGAGCCAATAACAAACATTCCCCAGAATACAGCAAAGTAATCAAATTTTTCCCAGTAAGTCCATCTTCCATATTCCGGTCTGGATCCCTTACCTATAAACCACTTTAAAGAGTTTTTAAAATCATTCCAGTCTTTTTTATTAAAGATCATTGAATTCTTACCAATCAGCAAAGCTTTCCACGAGTCGAATTCCTTTTTTCTCAGACGAATCAAATCAACCAGATGAGTAACGAAAACAATGATCATAATTGAAGCGGCAAATCTGTGCCAGTAACCTGCCGACTCAAAACCACCAAAAAATTTTGACAGTACTTTTGCCCAGCCGGTATAAGAAAACTTTAAAC
>JAPHUI010000420.1 GCA_026193755.1 Ignavibacteriaceae bacterium
AAAGCCAACAGCACAATCAGGAATATTGTTAGAGAAATATATCGGCTGGTTGAAAGAGTAGATTTTTTTTCCACTATTTCCTCCCTTAATTTATATTAATTCCCGACTGCAGTTCAGGAGTTAATTCAGTTTATAGGTTTAAAGCTTACTGCTAATTGTAGAAGAAGATTTTTTGGTGGAAGCAATAATAAAATGCCCCTGCAGAATATTTTGAGCATCCCTTGTTTCCCCTGAATTTGTTAGAGTAAGCATATTATTTAATTCTATAAGTAAATGCGGCTAACAATTATTGCAGCCGTTGTGCAAAGTTCGGGAAATTAATGTTTAAAGTAAACAGGAATTAGAATTTGAATACTAATAAGTTGGAAGGATTTAAGCATTAAACCTAAAATTTGTCTCCTTATTAGAACGGTTGCCTAAACCGTTATAAATATTAAATACTACCCTGTTTTATTTTTGCTCAGGATTCAACTTTTTTTCTGATGTTTTCTTGATTTTTAGCTTGTAGAATTGATTCGTTCATTCTCTGAACTCTTTCGGGTGGAATTTGTATTTGAATCCTTTCCGATTCCCTGAATGTGTTTTCATTGTATTCAGTTTTGTTAACAATAGGTTCCTTGGAAGGATTTTCAGTATTATTGTTTGGTGCGTTAGTTCTGTTAGAATAAACTGTAAGTTTGCCACTTTTCCGGATCCCTACCATCACATAGCCTTTAGTTTTTTATAAAGACTAATTGAAAGAGCGATCAAAATTGTAATGTAGATAATTAGCATAACTCCCTCAACTACTGAGTGGTAATTTGTTTTTTTCAACAATAAAGCCATTTTATTTACACTATATTTTAAATATTACGTTGAAAGTCTATAATTATGCTGTATCTAAACGATAAATAGTATCAAAAGTAGCTTGTTATTAACCAACAAGAACCTTAAAGACGACAATTTTTGTTGGGAATTAATATGGTGATATGATTAGCTGTATTTTAAAGAGAAGCGTTTCAATTTTGGATCAGGTATGGAGACAGAGTATGAAATTATTCAGAAGTTTAGAAATAAGGTTTTTAACTACTAAAAAAGATGACATCATTCGATTGTCCGCCTGTAGCGGAAAAAGATGTCATCTTTATCAAATTTATTTAACCTTGGCTACAACCGTAATCATATCGACCTTAACAAAAGAGTTAAGTTATTGTGATGTAATTAGTTATGAACTGCCCAAAACAAAGATGCAAAAGGTTTTTTAAAGAAAATTACAATTAAGAATCATCATTGTAGAATTATAAATTTTTATTTAATTAGAAAACCCTTCGAGGTGGAGGGCTTTAATAATTTATTTCATCAAGATCATCTTTTTTGTTTCAGTAAAGTCTCCTATCTGAAGTTTGTAAAAATAGTCTCCACTTGGTAAATCATCAGCTGCAAATCTTACTTCATATATACCATTTGGTTGTTCCTCCTTAACTAGCGTTGCAACTTCGCTTCCCAAAACATCATACACTTTTAATGTGACAAAACCTGCTTCAAGAACTTGGTATTTGATTACTGTTGTTGAATTAAAAGGGTTTGGATAATTTTGCTGAAGTCTTATATCCAGAGGAAATAGATTTTTATCTTTAATACTTAAAGATGTTACTGATAAAACGTCCCTGTTATAAACAGACATCTCGGCCGAATCCTTTGTACAAGCAAATCCTGAATCACGTAAACAATTCGTCCAGCCTTCTAAATTATTCTTATAATTACTCCCTAGTAAATCAGGATCAGTGTTACTAGGATCAATTGCAATTGGTGTAAGAATATATTTCGCCGAATACCAGGATACTGCACAAGGATCAATAGAACCTAATAAAACGTTTGTATTTACAGTATCACTTAAATTATTAGGACCAGATGCACTTGTCCAGGCAGCGTCAACAATTGTTAACTTAGGAAAGGTTACTCCCATTACTTTTGCCACAAGTGCATATTGACCAAAAAAATAATTATTGTGCATTGAATTGAATCCACCGTACCGCTCGTTTGGATAAGCCGTGGTAAGAACTCCAATCCAATTTTTCACTGCGATTGTTGATCCTGCCATAGAGTGAGCCTTTAATACAGGAAAATCAATTATGCAAAGACGATCAAGATCATAGTCTGAGGAAGTAGAATCCCAAATGCCATATTTTAATGAAATATAATAATTACCTGAGGGCGAAGTGAATTTTGGATAAGATATTTTTGAATCGGATTCGTAGACAAATCCATCATTGTAATCTCCAGCTGAATATTCCTGAGCTACAACATCCCAAACATTTTTCCAGTCCCTGTAAGATACCGGATACCCTTTAGCGACAAATGTGTTTACTACATCGATAATTGATTGCTCAGGGTCCTCAGAGTTATTATCGTCGTGATTAATACCTGTTCCAAAATTTTGTGTATTATCACAAATTATTATTTCACCATTAAATCCTTCCGGATGATTTAGTATCTGCCAGATCACTCCTTTTATTCGATCTGTACTTGTTGTGTTTCTGTTTGTCCACTGAAAGTTTCCTTTGAGTAAAACAATATCATTTGATCCAACGATCCCTGATGGGTGTGATACGGTTTTGTAAAAGTAAATATCCTTAGATTGCATCATCAAGAGTAAAGTATCAATTGCCGGATCAACAAGCCATTCATTAGGTACGGTAGAATCACCGGCAGCTAATGACCCTGCTGTAGGCGGGATTGAATCTAAAACAAAAACAGTTGAAATTGGGTTTTGAACTTCCCAGGTAGGTAAGGGATCGAAGGGGTTTATCTTCGTGTTCAAAACTTGCGGTACATAAGCAACTAGAATAGATATGCCTAATAGAATAGTTAGACTGAACAGTAAGTATCTTAGCAGTTTAAAGTATCTAGGTAGAAATGAAGATCTCATCTTAATACTCCTGAGTATTTCTTTCTAACTTAAGTTAAAATTGAAATAAAGGCAAGAAAAATAAAGCTGTTGGTTGGCAAAAATCATTTTATAAGAAGGAATAAATAAAAATCAGGGGAAGAAAGATGTTAGAAAGATCTTTTTATCTTACTTTTACGACTACTAGAGTCATATGTTTGTTTACAATTCTGCTAACATATTGTACTCCAATAGGTTACAAATGTAATTAAATTCAAGCACAACAAATACGCAACAAGTTTTCATTTATTAATGCAAAAACTATATAAAGAAATATTAGTAGATATAAATTAAAATTGTAAATAAAAAAAAGCCCCCGCTACTTTAAATATAGCAAGGGCATTAATATACTTTTCTTTAGATGGTTTTACTTCATTAACAACATCTTCTTTGTCTC